>CALJIU010000030.1 GCA_937974055.1 uncultured Neomegalonema sp.
GGAAGGGGTGGGTCAGGCAGGGAGGGGAAGGGTTATCCCCAGAATGGCCGGATTCAGCGCCCGTGGCAGAGTCGGGATTTGCTGAGATTGGTAGAGGCCAGATTGCGGGGTCATCGCTTCGAACCTGCCATGGGTGACAAATTGCTGATTATATCAATTGGTGTATATGGCTTCCCGATGACCGATCATGACACCACCATCAGTCCTCCCTATGCCAGCGTTTGGGATGCCATCATGGACACACCGGCAGAGGCCGCGAACATGCGGATGCGTTCGGACGTGATGGTTGCCCTCAAAAGGCGGATCGAGGAGCAGAGCTGGACGCAGGCCGAGGCAGCGCAGATCATGGGCGTGACGCAGCCCCGGATATCGGACCTCACAAGGGGCAAGATCCAACGGTTCGGGCTGGATGCGCTTGTAGCCATGGCAACGGCGGCGGGGCTTGCCGTCGAGATTCGGGTGCGCGAGGCGTCCTGAGAGCGATCCTGAATGGCCTTCGGGTTCAATCCAGCAAGATGGCGCAGTATTCGGCTCTATCGCTTCCTATAACCTTCTCGCCCCCCGCTGTGGAGCAGTAGAGGCTTGCGAAGCGACCGAACTCCTTCGCATCACCCCGCCCCTGCATTGCCATGGTCGCCAGAGCGCCACCCATAAGGCACACAGCGGCGGTGAGGGCGATCCAGCTCCAGAAACCCCCAGACTGCGTGAGAGCGATCCTACGCGCTCTGTGAGCATCCTGTAGCAACGTCTCGGCCGCTTTAGAGGCTTCACCATGGGAATGGGTTACAGCGCGCTCAGCGGCGTCCTGAGCGGCGTTGACGGCCTCGTTGCCAAGCATGGCGACGAAGACATTCAGTTTGCTCTCCACGGCACGTTCGACGAGCGGCCCCATTTCGAGCATGTCGTCGGCTTTCTCGGTGACAATCTTGTGCAGCGCCTTGGCCTCGTCCTTGTTCAGGCTGGTACGCTGGAGGCGTTCGATTTCGGTTCGGATGAGGGTGATTTCATCGGCTAGAATCTGGAACGGGTCTTTGCCGCTCATTGCTGGTTTGCCCGCGCATCGAGATTGGCGAGCAGGTCGGCCAGCTCTTTGGTGTCCACATCGCGGGTGACGTTCCGGCGCAGGAGAGCGGCGAGGCGTCGGGCGGTGTCGGCATCCTGCAAGGCGTTTGAAATCACGACCGAACCAACGATGATTTTCCGACGGGTTTCGCTGGCCTTGGCCTTCTTTTTGAGGCGGGCGACCTTGGCCTCCGCTTCGGCAATCTGCTGGTCAATCGTGCGGGACATGGGCGTTTCCTTCGATCAAGAGCCGGGCCGGGCATCGGGTGCCCATGTAGTCGGTGCGGGTGACGATCCCGGTGCCCACGTCCGCTGCAATTTCCGTGCAGACCTGCCGCTCCACTTTCAGCTTCGAGCTGATTGCATCCCCGATGACCATCACCGGCCCCAGCGCGACCACGAAGCCGAGGGCGAACATTCCGATGGCCATCTTCATTCTCGATCCCCTCTATCGGCATTTCCAGACGGTTGAAATTTGGCTGTGTTGGATGCAGTGTAGAACACGAAGTGCCCA
This sequence comes from uncultured Neomegalonema sp., assembly GCA_937974055.1. Taxonomy (GTDB): domain Bacteria; phylum Pseudomonadota; class Alphaproteobacteria; order Rhodobacterales; family Rhodobacteraceae; genus JAHDDY01. Next base: position 1,577 of record CALJIU010000030.1, read on the forward strand.
CTTATACAAACGCTGCGCGATTGTGTGGGCAAGGGGAGACTGCGTTTCCCCTTGAACCCCAAGCGAGTGCGGTGTTGCATGGCGATCTACCATCTACGCGCTTCGGTCATATCCCGTTCGGCTGGACGGTCAGCCACGGCGGCAGCGGCCTACCGTAGCGGAACCGAAATCGAGGATCGACGCACGGGGTTGTCGTTCGATTACGCTGCAAAGCACGGTGTCGAGCATACCGAAATCCTCGCTCCCGATCATGCGCCGGATTGGGCTTCTGATCGTTCGGAGCTTTGGAACCGCGTGGAGGAAGCCGAGACGCGGAAGAACTCGCAGGTAGCCCGCGAGGTTCGTGTCGCTCTGCCCGACGAGCTTTCCCACGAGGAGCGTGTCGAGCTGGTGCGGGGGTTCTGTCAGGCCGCGTTTGTTGAGCGGGGGATGGTGGCCGACATCGCGATCCATGCACCGGGCAAGGATGGAGACGAGCGAAACCACCACGCGCACATCATGGTGACAACGCGAGAGATCGACGCCGAGGGGTTCACCACAAAGAACCGGGATTGGAACGGCAAGGACGTGCTGGAGGGGTGGCGGTCGTCCTGGGCCGAGGCCAGCAACGATGCCCTAGAGCGATCCGGGCGAGACGAGCGGATTGACCACCGGACGCTTGAGGCCCAGCGGGACGAGGCACAGGAGCGGGCGGCAGAGGCGCGGGAGCGTGGGGACGAGGAGGAGGCGTTGCGGGAGACGGTGCGGGCGGTGTCGCTGGACCGCAAGCCGTTGCCCCAGGTTTCCCCCGGTGCATGGCAGATGAAAGAGCGGGGGCATGATGTACCCGCTGTCTCCCTATGGCGGGAGGTGAAGGAGCAGGGGCGTCAGGTGGCGCGGATAGCCGAGGAGCTGGCGGTGCAGGTGCGGGGGTGGATCGACCGCACCGCCGAGCGCGCCCGCGAGCGGCTGGCACCGGAGGGGCCAGAGCTGGCCCGCGCAGGGGGCGGGATCGAGCGGCCCGCCGATCTTGCGGCGCAGATGCGCGCGGCGTGGGAGGAGCGGCAGGGCCGGGGCGAGGATCGAGGCGGGGCCGTGTCTGGGGGTGGCAGCGCGCCGGAGCCGGAGGTCGAGCGCGAGGGCAGCGAACCGCGCAGCCTTGCCGACCGGATGCGAGAAGCCGCCAAAGGGATCGACCGGGATGCCGCAACCGTCGCCGCCGAGCGTGTCAGGACGTTGCGCGAAGGGCGCGAGGCTGACCGCCAGCAGAAGGAAATGCAGGAGCGGGAGGCTGAGAAGCAAAGGCAGCAGGAGCAAGAACGCGAGCGAAATCGAGGGCGCGATAGGGGGATGGATTTGGATTGGTAATTTATATATTCTGGAATAATATTCCATAATGTTTTTTCATTATAGCTATGTCTTCAGACATCTTTTTGAAATAATTAGCACCATCCTCACTGTTGTACTTCAGATCAAAGTGTATAAAATCTTTATTTTTTAATGACTCAGGATATCTGAGTGCCATAAAAAAGCTTGATGTATCTATCGAATTTCTCTCGCAAAATTTTCTAATTGGATTTAGTTCTTCCATTTGACTGGTGTCGATGTGTTTGTTTAACACCTTTAGTAATATTTCTTCATTTGATCTAATCTTTTTGAATTCTTCAAATATCTTTTTGAGGTCGTGACCTTTTTTAATTGTTGATCCTTTGGAGAAAATAGCACCCTTCATAAGTAGTTCTATGCCGTGATAAAAGTTGTATATTACGGGTTCTGCAAGATTGTGATCGCTAAATTTTGTTTTTTGATTGTAATTCTCTATGGATATTGATTTATCAATTTGATCTGTGACGTCTTCTATTAAAATATGTACGTTCCCTGATTCATTGATAAGGCTTGCGAGTGCTTCAGCACTGTTGAAAAATTTGAATGCTAAGTTTCCCCACTTCATAGCTATATGACTTGAATCAATCATAATTTAAACCCTACTTAGTAACCACGTGATCCACGAAGAATTGATCCAAATGGATCAGCGTAGACAGGGGACGGCTTCCCATATGGAGAATTAACATAAACATTTTGGTTGTAAACAGTAGGGCGGCGAGCGGCTCTTATGGCTGCAAGTGTTTGTAGGTCCTGTAAACTCGGAACACCTAAAACCCTATTTATGCAGTTATCAAACTCTAAATTTAAGCCTTTTGTGATATTAGAGTTAACCCCTAAATATTCGCCACATTGATTTCTGGCATTGTTATAGGCCAGTTGCCTATTTTCAATCTTATTTGCGGCTTTTAGTAAGTTTTCACTAGACATACCGATGTCTTTAGCAACACAATCATTGTATTCTGAATTATTACGGTTTTGTTTGGACGAATCTGGGAATTGTGAATTACACAAATTTGTAGCTTTAGTGAGTTCTGAGTTGTTGTAGCTCGTTTTTTGAGAACATCCAGACACAATTAATGATGCTGCAAATAAATAAATTACACTGCGAAAAACCATGGATAACTCCAGTTTATCATAAAATGTATACTTACATCTGATTATTCCATCTTATATGCTGTCTTGTGGCATAATGCAACTTATAGAAGTTAGCGCGGTGACGGGCGAAGGCATGCGCTGGCACGACCTCAAGAGCAGTTGCTTGGAAATAGGGGGACGTCACATTTCTCCTACGCTTTGATCTTTTTCGGTCGCCCACCTTTGCGCCCATTGATGCGGGCGGCTTCAGCCTTCGCTGGGGTTGTTACTTTTCCAGCTTGTCGAGCGAGTGCCTTTTTCATCCAAGCACGTGTTCCGAATACACCAGCTACCAAAGCTGGTACATAGATGTCGGCGTCTAGGGTCGGCCAGTGCAGATTAAAACCAACGCCATGAACTTCGACTTGAGCGAGATCGTCATGGTCTGCGCCGTTCAACTCCTGCGCCATTTGAGCCGGGAAGATGTAGGTGCAACCGTTCATGAGCTCTACCGTTACACGCCCGCTTTCATGGCTATAGCGCGCTGCCTTGGCGCGGGGTTCCGTTTCGAGCATGGCCCTACCGCGAGCTTCCGCCGCTTCGAACTCTTCATTGGTCAGAGTCGCCATGAATGCGTTCCCATTCTTGCAAAAAATCATCGCGTCGTTCGGTAATCTCAGCTTTCAAGCGCCGCATGTCGGACTTCTTGATGCCAATCACAGAAACGACTTCGATATCTCCGTCAGGACCGACAAGGTTGACCTTTGCTTGCCCTGGCCCGGTGATATGAACATGAGCCGGTTCGTGATCGAACGTGTAGATCACGAACCGGAACCCATGAGCACGGTGAACAACTACCAATTTTCAATAACCTATCTGTTGGGTTTTTTCAATGAAATCGAGCGGGCTATCGACCCAGTAGCCTTTTCAGAAACCCTTTCGGTCGTTTGTCCTCCAGCAGAGACGTTGCTTGCTGTCGCCAGCGGTCGCGATCCTCGCGCAGATCGTCAATGACGCCAGCCTTGTCAGTCAACCGCTGTTGTGCTGCTTCAAGGCGCATTTCCAACTCTCGAACCAGTATGTTTGTATGGGTGTCTTCTGGTAGACTCTCAGGGGTTTCCTTGTGTTCGCCTTGGGAGACTGGGGGGTAAACCCTATGGAGTTCAGCAGGGTCTATGTGAAACACCCCATCGTCGCCCTTGTGTCCAGATATTCTACCTGATTTCAAGGCTTTGGATATTGTAGCCTTTGATTTTCCTACAGCTTTTGCCGCCGATCCTAGGGTGTACACTTTGGGGTTTCCTGTCGTTCGCGGTGAACACTAGGTACACTGTTTACCCGTTTACTCACTATCGTCCAACTGGCGTGCTGGAAGGTCTGGTTCCATACCCGGTAAGGACGGCTCAGATGGAGGCGAAAGGCCATCGCCGGAGGGTAGTTGTTGCTCATCCCGGTACAGGCTTGGCAAGCGACGTAACGGCTCTTGCTGGCCAAGTTCACTACGGTCGGGTTGTTCATCGTCAGACGCGACAACAGAGGCAGTGAACAGGCTATAGCGGATGCCGTCGCGCTTGCCTGTCCATGCCACTCGATCATTGATGATGTAGGCGTTGACGGTTCCGTTCTGACCGATCTGTCTGACCTCGATCCAGTGGCGATCCTTCAACGTGGCAAGGGCGCGTTTCACCGTGTCGCGTGACTTGCCCATCAGCTCGCCAAGGTTCTTTTGGCTCACAACCACAGCGTTGTTTTGCCCAACCCGCGCGACGAGAAGATGCATCAGCATCGCGGCGGACGGGTTTTCTCGCATGAGAGCCGCCCAAGCCTCATGGGCGGCCCGTTCAGTTTGGACCCATTGCCCCGAGGGAGCTTTTTCCGGCAGTTTTTCCATGCACCACCCCTAGAGCAATTTTGCGTAATTTATGAGCATTGATGCGGCTTATCTACTAGTGGTTATTGCGCGTCAATGCGTAAAAATTGCTAACTGGTGCACTAGGGGTGGTGCATAGCTCATGCACTACCCCCCCCCCTCAAGCCATTGATTTTAAACAACTCCTATTTTGCTCTCTCTAATGATCTATAGGAGGGCAAAAAATCCACGCCTGTTCGCTCGTGAGCGCCCCATCGGGGGGCTGGCGATCGAGCGGGCGGGGGTGGAGTTTTTGTCTGACTGAAAGCGCAGCTTTCACTCTGCCAGAAGGTGAGTTGTTTTCTCCAGTCCGAAGGAAGGCACTTCGCTGAAACAGGTACGGTGCTTCCCGGAAGGGGTGGGTCAGGCAGGGAGGGGAAGGGTTATCCCCAGAATGGCCGGATTCAGCGCCCGTGGCAGAGTCGGGATTTGCTGAGATTGGTAGAGGCCAGATTGCGGGGTCATCGCTTCGAACCTGCCATGGGTGACAAA
>CALJIU010000031.1 GCA_937974055.1 uncultured Neomegalonema sp.
GATGAAATCAGGATTTCGATCCTAACCCACCGACCCCTCCAGCGAGATCGCCACCAGCTTCTGCGCCTCGACCGCGAATTCCATCGGCAGCGCCTGAAGCACCTCACGGCAGAACCCGTTCACCACCAGCGCAACCGCCTCTTCCTCATCCATCCCACGCTGGCGACAGTAGAAGAGTTGGTCGTCATCCACCTTCGACGTCGTCGCCTCGTGCTCGACCCGCGAGGAGTTGTTGCGACACTCGATATACGGCACCGTATGCGCCCCGCAGTCGCCGCCGATCAGCAGGCTGTCGCACTGGGTATAGTTACGCGAATTGGTCGCCTTCGGATGCATCGTGACCTGCCCGCGATAGGTGTTCTGGGCACGGCCCGCCGAGATGCCTTTCGAGACGATGCGCGACCGGGTGTTTTTGCCCAGATGGATCATCTTAGTGCCGGTATCGGCCTGCTGCGCGTTGTTCGCGATGGCGATGGAGTAGAACTCGCCCTGCGAGCCATCACCGCGCAGAATACAGGACGGATATTTCCACGTGATCGCCGACCCGGTTTCCACCTGCGTCCACGACACCTTGGAGTTTTTGCCCCGACAATCGGCCCGCTTCGTCACGAAGTTATAGATGCCGCCCTTGCCCTCCTCATCGCCCGGATACCAGTTCTGAACGGTCGAATACTTGATCTCCGCATCATCCATCGCGACCAACTCGACACAGGCCGCATGTAACTGGTTCGTATCCCGCTGCGGAGCCGTACAGCCCTCCAGATACGAAACGTAGGAGCCTTCCTCAGCAATGATCAGCGTCCGTTCAAACTGCCCGGTATTCTCCGCATTGATGCGGAAATACGTGCTCAATTCCATCGGGCAGCGCACGCCCTTCGGGATGTAGACGAACGACCCGTCCGAGAAGACGGCGGCATTGAGCGTCGCATAGTAATTATCCCGGCTGGAGATCACCGACCCCAGATACTTCTTCACCAGTTCCGGATGCTCCTGAATCGCCTCCGAAATTGAGCAGAAGATCACGCCCTTCTCGGCCAATTCCGCCTGAAATGTCGTCCCGACCGAAACCGAATCGAACACCGCATCCACGGCGACCTTTCGCCCTTCACCGGCGGCCTGCCCTGCGCCCTCGACCCCGGCGAGGATTTCCTGCTCCCGCAACGGAATCCCCAATTTCGTATATGTTTCCAGCAGCTTCGGATCGACCTCATCCAACGATTTGGGCTTCTCCTCGAACGACTTCGGTTGAGCGTAGTAATACTGATCCTGAAAATCGATCTTCGGATAGTTCACCATCGCCCATTCCGGCTCATCCATCCCCAGCCACCGCTGATAGGCTTCCAGCCGCCAGTCGAGCATCCATTGCGGCTCTTTCTTTTTCTCCGAGATCAAGCGCACGATGTCCTCGCTCAACCCCTTGGGAGCGTAGTCCATCTCGATTTCGGTGTTCCAGCCGTACTTGTATTTGCCGCCCAGATCATGGACCGCCTGAACGGTTTCGACCTCGACGCCTTCGCGCACGATCAGTTCCGGTGCATCATCCATTGGTAGTCCCCTTGAGTCTGTCCGTTTCCAGATCGATGGCTTCCGCTCGCATCTTCGCCGCACGGGCACGGTAAAGGTCGCCCCACACATCAACGAAGCGAGTAATTTCTTCTTCTGTCGTTTCGCGCCCGATGCTCACACGAATGGCGCTCGACGCGGCTAATCGATCATAGCCCATCGCACGCAGCACCCGGCTCTCCGAAACCTTCCCCGAAGAACACGCCGATCCCGCGCTCACCGCCACACCTTGCAGGTCCAGTTGCATCATCTGTGTCGATGCCTTCCAGCCCGGCACCGCAAAGCACGTCGTATTTACCAGCCGGGGTGCATCGACCCCGAATTCCACCATCTCATCCGCTACCGTCGCAACCATAGAGCGAATATAGGTGCTCATTTCGAGGATGCGAGCCGCGCTATCGCTTTCCCGTGCCGCCCTCGCCGCCGCGCCCATCCCCACGATCCCGATCAGGTTTTCTGTGCCAGAGCGCAGCCGCTTTTCCTGTCCACCACCGACGATGAACGGCTTCAGCTCATACCCGCCCTTCTGGATCAATGCCCCGACCCCGGCTGGCCCACCGAACTTTTCGCTCGCTATAGCCGAATAATGCGCACCCGATTGCACAAAGCTGAATGTCCGCCCTGCATCGTCCTGCCGCCCCACCATCTGGCAAGCATCCGTAAAGACCCGTGCATCGAATGCGGCGGCAGCATCGACCACCGCCCGCACATCTTGCACCGCCCCAGTCTCGCTATTTGCCGCCTGAATGCACACGAGCGGCTGTGCATCTGCCTTCGCATCCATAAACTGGCGCAGGGCGCGCAGATCGATCAGGCCATTCGACGAGACAGCCACCGTCAGGTGATTGACGTCCGCCTGTTCCGACGCCGCCAAGACAGCATCATGCTCGACCGCCGGTACGAAAAGGCTGGTCCATTGCGCATCGCGCAGCACCCAATTCGTCGCCTCGGTCGCCCCCGACGTAAAGATCACCTCACCCGGCGCGCAATCCACAAGCGCCGCCACATCCTCGCGTGCTTCATCGATCAGCGCTTTTGCCAGACGCCCGCCAGCATGAACCGAGGACGGGTTGCCCACCACGTCCATCGCATCCAACATCGCCCGCTTCGCCTCATCGCAAAGCGGCGCAGCCCCGTTCCAATCCAGATAGGCGACATCAGTCACGGCGCGCATCCCCGCCATTCCCGGCCATCCCGATGAAATCCGGCACCGCCGGGCAAGGCGCAATCTCGGTCGCGATCACATCTTCCAGCGTCGTCTGTTGCAGGAACAGGTGAACATGCGCCGACATGCGCTCCCACAAATTATGCGTCAGACAGCGTGTTCCGGCCGTCCCGCATCCATTGCCAACCTCACCGGAGCATTGAGTTGCCTGCAACCGTTCCTCGACCGCCGCCATGATCTGCGAAACCGCAATTTCATCGGCAGGTCGCGCGAGACTATAGCCGCCGCCCGGCCCCCGCATCGACTCGACCAATCCGGCCCGACGCAACTTACCGAACAACTGCTCCAAATATGCAAGTGAGATACCCTGCCGCTCCGAAATCTCGGCAAGCGCAAGCGGACGACCCTTCGCGTGCAACGCGATATCGGCCATTGCGGTCACCGCATATCGGCCTTTCGTACTCAGCTTCATCGCAGAACCATCCGAGAAACCCCGCCAAATCGAGCATTGTCTTGACCTGAGCGACCAAAAAACGATATCGCAGCCGCGAAGCCCGCTTAAAAGAACTTAGAATCGTTCTAAGATTTCCGACAAGCGAGGTCAAGATTTCTTGGCGCGGCAATCCGCTGCTCCCAAAACGCTCGGTGCTGTATGCCTGAAGTACATTTTGCCGGACCCGAGGGACGCCTCGAAGGCCGCTATCATCCCAACCCAAACGATGCGGCACCGATTGCCCTCGTTCTTCATCCGCATCCCCAATTTGGCGGGACGATGAACAACAAGGTGATCTACAACATCTACTACGCGCTGCACGAGTTGGGATTCTCCGTCCTTCGATTCAACTTTCGCGGTGTGGGCCGGTCACAGGGTGAGTTCGACGCGGGCATCGGCGAGTTGTCCGATGCGGCCTCGGCCCTCGACTACCTTCAGGAAGTCAACCCGAATGCACGCCAATGCTGGGTCGCCGGGTTTTCTTTCGGCGCGTGGATTTCGATGCAACTCCTGATGCGTCGTCCAGAGATCAGTGGTTTCGTCTCCGTCTCTCCCCCCGCGAACATGTATGATTTCAGCTTCCTCGCTCCCTGCCCTTCTTCTGGCCTCATCATAAACGGTGATTCCGACCGTGTTGCACCCGCCGATGATGTCGAGAAGCTTGTGGCAAAGCTTCAGGCCCAGAAGGGCATCACCATCACCCACGAAACCGTCGCCCAAGCCAACCACTTCTACGACAAGGGCATGGACGAGATGATCGGCACCGTCAGTGACTACGTTCGGAACCGAGTCGATGCTCTCGACGGCGGGGGCGCGGGTCGCTGACCACCCCGCCCGTCACGGGCATGGCGCATCCGGTCGTTCCGGGCGCACTCAACGGTAATCCACGCAGGGACCGTACGGCAAGATAAGCGAATGCCTGCGCCTCTAGCATATCGCCATCCAGCCCGACCGCTTCGATGCCCACGACCGGCGCATTCAGCCGCTCTGCCAGTATCCCCATCATCACCGGGTTCAGCCGTCCACCCCCACAAACCAGCCACCGGCTCGGCGGCGCGGGCATATGCGCGACCGCCGCCGCAATCGTCTCGGCGGTAAGCGCGGTCAGGGTTGCTGCCCCATCCTCCACCGACAGCCCCGCCATCCGCTCGGCAACCAAGGCAAAACTGTTGCGATCCAGCGATTTCGGCGGCACGCGCGCCAGATAATCCGCCACCGCATTCTGCGCCAGCCGATCCGCCACCACACGCCCGCGCCCCGCCGCCGCCCCGTCACGATCCAGCGGCTCGCCCATATGCCGCATCATCCAATCGTTCAGCAGCGCATTCCCCGGCCCAGTATCGAAGGCCAGCAAAGCCCCCTCTTCCTCCGGCGCGCCTTTGCGGGGATCGACCCACGTGACATTCGCAACCCCCCCGATATTCAGAAACGCCACCGGCTCGACCGTCCCAATCCGCTTCGCCAGCGCGAAGTGAAAGAACGGTGCCAACGGCGCACCCTCGCCCCCGGCTACCATATCGGCAGAGCGGAAATCCCACACCACCGGCACATTCAGCGCCTCCGCTAACCGCGCGCCATCGCCAATCTGCCAAGTCCACCCCGCCGCCGGATCATGCGCAATCGTCTGACCGTGAAACCCCACCACCTCCGGCACCACATCCAAGCCAGCGATATGCCGCGCCGAGGCCGCCGCATGGCACCCCAGAACCGCCCGTTCCGCCAAAACCAGCCCCTCATCCGGCGTCTCTCGCAGCGCGAATCCGTTCTCCAACGCATACCCAATCGCCGCCCGATCCGCCGCCGCATAGCCGACCGTCTCCCCGGCCCGCCAGTCCAGCACCCGCTCCCCATCCGTCAGCACCATCGCGACATCGATCCCATCCATCGACGTGCCGGACATCAAGCCCAGCGACCAAATCGGATCGAACACATCTGCCATGAGGGTTTCCTTTCGCCCGCGTCTCGCGGTAAGAACCGCCCGAAACTAGGGACCGAACCGATGACTTACCAGCCAAAATCCGAGTTCCTGCGCATCATGTCCGAGCGCGGGTTCATGAAGGACTGCACCGACCTCGAACGCCTCGACGAGCTGATGCAAAAGGGCGGGGTTCCGGCCTATATCGGTTTCGACTGCACGGCATCCAGCCTTCATATCGGCTCGCTCCTGCAAATCATGATGCTCCGCTGGCTTCAGAAAACCGGCCAAAAGCCCATCGTTCTCATGGGCGGCGGCACCACCAAGGTCGGCGACCCGTCGGGCAAGGACGAATCGCGTAAACTGCTCGATAACGACGCGATTGCCGCCAATAAAGCGGGCATCTTCTCGGTTTTCGAGAAATACATGGCCTTCGGTGATGGCCCGACCGACGCGATTATGGTGGATAATGCCGACTGGCTCGACCGCCTGAACTACATTGATTTCCTGCGCGAATACGGCCCCCATTTCACGATCAACCGGATGCTTTCCTTCGACAGCGTTCGCCTTCGCCTTGACCGCGAACAACCGCTCACCTTCCTTGAATTCAATTACATGCTCCTTCAGGCGTATGATTTTGTTGAGCTTTTCCGCCGTCACGGCTGCCGCCTGCAACTCGGCGGTTCCGACCAATGGGGCAATATCATCAACGGGATGGAGCTTGGCCGCCGGGTCGAGCAAGCCGACCTCTTCGGCATCACCACCCCGCTGATCGCCACCGCCGACGGCGCGAAAATGGGCAAATCCGCCGATGGGGCCATCTGGCTCAACGCCGATATGCGCTCGCCCTACGAATTCTGGCAATTCTGGCGCAACACGATGGATGCCGATGTGGGCCGCTTCCTGCGGCTCTTCACCGAACTCCCCTTGAACGAAATCGCCCGGCTGGAGGCGCTTGAGGGGCAGGAGATCAACGAGGCGAAAAAGATCCTCGCCACCGAAGTCACCACCCTTTGCCACGGCCCGGCCCTCGCGGCCCAAGCCGAAGAAGCCGCCCGCGCGACCTTCGAGCAAGGCACGCTCTCCGACGACCTGCCCACCGTCACCCTGACGGCGGCGGATATCGGCGACGGCCTGTCCATCGGCCAGCTTTTCGTCCGCGCGGGCCTGTCGAAATCCGGCAAGGATGCCAAGCGCCTCCTTGCCGATGGGGGTGCGAAACTCGATGACGAACCCGTCACCGACCCCGCCACGATGCTTACCGCCACCGATTTCGCCGAAGGCCCCCGCAAACTCAGCGCGGGCAAAAAACGCCACGCATTGGTGAAGATCGAGGGATAACGAACGACCCTGCTCCGGGCGCAAGCCCCGGAGCCTCGCCAATCAAAGCGCCAATACTTCCGCATACGGACAATATAACCGCAAAAACCCACGCCCCCTCAACCCCAAACCTCCGCCATCCTTCGCAGCGCCAAATCGTGACAATCCACCAAGATCGAATCCACCGGATGCCGCCAACGCGCCCGGTGCCCCGGCGGCCTGCCAGAGCGTAACGGCGATACCCGCGCCCGATGCCCTTCGGCCCGCCGCTTCGCATTCCGCGCATACCACCGAACCAACCGCCGCGCCTGCGCGGGCAGATCGTCCAGCGCCCTGCGCAAAGCCGCCAACCGTTCACACAACCGCGCCGCATCGATCGGATCATTTGGTTCCGGCACACTGGTATCGCGCGCAACGAACGGTTCATCAAACGAGAT
>CALJIU010000032.1 GCA_937974055.1 uncultured Neomegalonema sp.
CAGCGCCGCAATCAACCGCCGCGCGGCGGATTCCGCAGGCTGTAGCCGTTCCAGCACCGCCAGATGCACCCGCCGCGTCACCGTCTCGACCGACACCCCGCCGAGCATGGCGATCATCTCGACGATGACGCGCAGCAGGGCATTGCGGTTGACGATGATGGCGAGGGTCGAATCCATGAGTGCTCCTGTTAGAATAAAACAAGAACATCAAAGACGCTCAAATCGCCTTTGTCAACACCGCGCGCTGCTTTCCAGTGGAAATCGCATAAGAAATTGTGCTGCCCCGGACGTGATCCGGAGCCTCCTTATGGGCTGCTTAACCGAAAACGGTGGGATGTCCCGCACCCGCAAAGCGTCATTTATAGCGAATTGCGATGAACTTGAGCCATGTTTCGCGCCAAGAGTTGCGCGAAACATGGCGCTTGGTAATTCAGGATAATCGCAATTCGCTTCCATGCCGCATTGCGGTCGGGACAGCATGGATTCTTTTCGGGCATTCACCGCGCGCTGCAATTCGCTCAATTCAGATGCGCGCAAACGCCTTGCGGAAAACACCCGATCCCCGCCGGTCCGCCTGTATCGCCGGACCATCCCACCTGATTGCGCGGAATACCCCGCACCCGGTCGATTTCCACGGGCGGCGGCACATAGGCCTGCGCGTCATAGGGTACCGTCTCGTATGGCACGGTTTCATAAACCGGCGCAGCGAGCATCTGCATCACCGAGGGCGCGTTATAAACCCCGATAATGGTTTCGCCGGGGGCCAGCGTCAGGCCATAGGTGCTATCCTGCGCGTTGGCGCCGCCACACCCTATCAAGGCGAGGGCAATGATGTATTTCGTACGTTTCATCCCAAATTCTTCGCCCCGCAATAAGGCGATCCTGTGGCGCGAGGGTTGTCCGCGTCCGTCGCCCGTTATATGCACCGCACAAACAGACACGATATCAAAGGCGGAGATACGCAATGGCTGACTATGATCTCATCGTGATCGGGGCTGGTCCGGGCGGCTATGTCTGCGCGATCCGCGCGGCACAGCTTGGCATGAAGGTCGCCTGCGTCGAAGGGCGCGGCGCATTGGGCGGCACCTGCCTCAATGTCGGCTGTATCCCGTCGAAGGCACTGCTGCACGCCTCGCATCTCTATGCCGAGGCCGACGGTCATTTCGCGGATATGGGCATCATCGCCGAACCGAAGATCGACATGGACCGGATGCAGCAATACCGCGCCACGCAGGTCGAACAACTGACCGGCGGCGTCGCCTTCCTGTTCAAGAAGAACAAGGTCGATTGGATCGACGGCTGGGCCAAGATCGACGGCCCCGGCAAGGTATCCGTCAAGATGAACGATGGCGGCGACAAGACGCTTGCGGCCAAGAACATCATCATCGCCACCGGCTCCGAACCCGCCCCGCTGCCCGGCGTCGAGGTCGATGAAAAGCGCGTCGTCTCCTCCACCGGCGCTCTGACGCTGGAGAGCGTGCCGAAAAAGCTGGTCGTGATCGGCGCGGGCGTGATCGGGCTAGAGCTTGGCTCCGTCTGGCGGCGTCTGGGGGCCGAGGTTCAGGTCATCGAATATCTCGACCACATCACCCCCGGCATGGACAGCGAGATCTCCACCCAGTTCCAGAAGATCCTCACCAAGCAGGGCCTGCAATTCACGATGGAATCCGCCGTGCAGGGCGTCGATGCCAGCGGCGACCGCCTCGTTGTCACCTATAAGAACCGCAAGGACGACAGCGAGCATACCACCGATGCCGATATCGTCCTCCTCGCCACGGGCCGCCGCGCCTTCACCGACGGTCTGGGGCTGGAAGAGGCCGGAATCGCCGTCAGCAAGCGCGGGCAGGTCGAGGTCGATGCCAAGTGGAAAACCAATGTGGACGGCATCTACGCCATCGGCGACGTGATCGACGGCCCGATGCTGGCCCACAAGGCCGAGGATGAAGGCGTCGCCGTTGCCGAACACATCGCCGGACAGCATGCCCATATCGAGTACAACCTGATCCCCGGCGTCATCTATACCGACCCGGAGGTCGCCAATGTTGGCGCAACCGAGGAACAGCTCAAGGAACAGGGCCGCGCCTACAAGGTCGGCAAATTCCCCTTCATGGCCAATGGCCGTGCCAAGGCCCATTTCGCCACCGACGGCTTTGCCAAGGTCATCGCGGATGCCGAGACGGACCGCATCCTGGGCGTCCACGTCATCGGCCCCTCGGCGGGCGAGTTGATCCACGAATACTGTGTGGCGATGGAATTCGGCGCGGCGGCAGAAGACATCGCCCGCACCTGCCACGCCCACCCCACACTATCCGAAGCCATGCGTGAAGCAGCAATGGCCTGCGGATCGGGCGCGATCCATATGTGATCCGAAGCGACCTGCTCCCTCTCCCCACGACAATGGGGGGAGGGCCGGGGAGGGGGGAGCGGTGATTCTACCCACACAAATGCGGCGGATGCTCTGCTCCGGGCGAAGACCCGGAGCCTAGACGATAGGCCCTGCGCCGCGCGAGGCCCCGCATCTTCGTGCGGGGCAGAGCGGTTTTTACGCCCTACTGAACCACCGGCGCACCCGAAACCGCCGACGCCGCTTGCGCCCGGCGATACGCTTCTTCGGCCAGTTTCATCGCCCGCTCACCATCGGCGACCATATCGCGGCCCTTTTCGACCTCGCCTTCGCCCTTGCTGATCGCCTTGCGCGCCTTCGCCGCTTGCGACTCTCCCTTATCGATGCGCTTCTTGCCCTTCTCCACCAGCGCCCGGCCATCGGTCACCTGCTTCTGCGCCCGGTTCCAGTCTTCCCCGATTGCCGCGACGGCCCCGCCCTCCAGCGCAAGCTTGCCGCCGAACGTATTCGGGTCTGGCTTGGCCGCACAGGCCCCCAGCGCGAGCAGGGCGGCAATGGCGGTGAGGCGGATGGATGACTGGTTCATGGTTCACTCCCGGTAAAACAATTCGGTTGCAAGACAAGTATCCCCCGCGACCAAATCCTCAAGTGGGGCCAATTTACGGCAACCGGCGAAACATCACCGTCGTCCCGTGGACCGCCCCGCCATCGGTATCGAGCGCATAGCCCGGAATCTCGCCCACCGCTTCGAATCCGCAGGCCGTATACAAGCCCTGCGCCGCATCCCCCGTGCGCGTATCCAGCACCAGCAGCGCCAAGCCGCGCGCCCGCGCCTCGGCCTCCACCGCCGCCATCATCGCCCGCGCGACCCCTTGGCGGCGAAACCCCGGATGCACCATCATCTTGCACACATCCCCCCGGTGCGGCTGGTTCGGCGGCAGCGCGCAGTTCAGCGATACCGTCCCCGCCAGCGCCCCGCCCACCGTGGCCACGAACAGCGCGACCCCCGCCCCGACATGCCCGTCCCAGAAGTCCAGCGCCTCGGCCTCACTCACCGGATCGAGGAACCCGACCGCACCCCCCGCCGCCACCGTCGCGCGCAGTAAATCGGCCAGTTCCGCCCGGTGCACGGCATAGCCCGCCGCATCCATCTGCTCTACCGTGACACCATCACCCATACCGTTTTCCTTGATGTTCGCGCTGTCGATCCCCATCCTTTCCACCATAGAGGGAGATCGTCCATGCTGTTCAAGGTTCTGCCGATCATCGCGATGCTCGCCTGGGCATGGTTCACCATGCGCAGTTCCGAGAAGGGCTTGCTCCGCGACCTCGACCGCAAAAGCACCCCCCTCGATAGCGGCCCGCTCCTCTCCGCGCTGCAACGGTTCAAGGGTGCGATGGGCGTCGATGATATCCGCGTCGCGATCTATGAGCAGGAGGCGATCAACGGCCTCGCCGCCCCCGATGGCCGCATCGTCCTGACCCGTGGATTGCTCGACCGCCACCGCGCGGGTCAGTTCACCGCCAGCGAACTCGCCGCCGTCATCGCGCATGAGATCGGCCATGTCGCCCTCGGCCATATCGCCCGACGAAAGCGCGCATGGCAGGCGGAAATGGCTGTCAAAGCCGCCGCCGGGATCGTCTTGCCCCGCGCCCTGACCGGCATGATCGGTACGGCGGTGCAATACCTCTTCCGCTTCGCCCATATGGGCCTCAGCCGCAAGGACGAGTACGAGGCCGATGCCTTCGCTGTGGCCCTGATGCAGCGATCAGGCTTCGACCCCCGCGCCAGTGTCACGTTGTTGGAGAAACTCGACCGCATGAGCGAGGGCCGATCCGCCCCCATCGAATGGCTGGCCAGCCACCCCGCCAACGCAAAACGCATCGCCGCCGTCGAACGCGCGATTGAAGGGAGGGCCGCATCATGAGGCTCGAAGGAAAGACTGCCCTCGTCACCGGCGCCGCCTCAGGCTTCGGCGCAGGCATCTCCCGCCGCTTCGCCGCCGAAGGGGCGCGCGTGATGGTCGCCGATATCGACGCAAAGGGCGCAACGGCCATCGCGACCGAGATCGGCGGCATCGGCCATGCGGTCGATGTCTCCGACTCCGCCGCTGTGGCCAGCATGTGCGAGGTTGCCATCGCCGCCCTCGGCTCGCTCGATATCCTCGTCAACAACGCGGGCATCACCCACATGCCCGCCCCGCTGGATGAAGTCAGCGAGGAAGATTTCGACCGCGTTTTTGCCGTCAACGCCAAATCCGTCTATCTGACCGCCCGCCACATCGTCCCGCATATGCGTCGGCGGGGCAGGGGGGCGATCCTCAACGTCGCCTCCACGGCAGGGGTCAGCCCCCGCCCGCGCCTCAACTGGTACAACGCCTCGAAGGGCTGGATGATCACCGCCACCCGCACGATGGCGGTCGAACTGGCCCCCGACGGCATCCGCGTCAACGCCCTCAACCCCGTGGCGGGCGAGACGCCGCTGCTGGCCAGTTTCATGGGCGAGGATACACCGGAAATGCGCGCCAAATTCCTCGCCACCATCCCGATGGGCCGCTTCTCCACCCCCGAAGACATGGCCAACGCCGCCCTCTACCTCTGCTCCGACGAGGCGAGCATGGTCACGGGCGTCTGCATGGAGGTCGATGGCGGGCGCTGTATCTAGCAGGCTGCTGAAAAACAAATCTGCCATTGTGGATAATGTCATTCCCGCGAACGCGGGAATCCATTTCTCAAAGCTTCCAGAACGCTGATTTTCTTTGCAATCGTCGTAAAAATTGCTGTTTTACAAAGGCTTTTCGAGAACCTGAGCCTTCGGGGCCTGCCGGTAAATGGATGCCCGCCTGCGCGGGCATGACACTGGTAAAAGGGGTGGGAAGCCCGCTTTGCTTCACGCTGATCCACATAAAACTGAGGATACCCTAACTGTCGGCAGCCTTCCGCTTCCCCGCATCGAAGGCCCGCCGCCGGGCGGCGATCTCCTCTGCCGATAGCAACGCGGCATTGGAATAGTCTTTCTTCCAATCCGCCGTCCCCGCCCAGACCTGCGGCGAAGCCCACGTCACGCGCGCCTCGCGGGCCGTGGCCAGCAGCATCAGCGCCGTGCGCAGCGCCCCCACCTGCCCGCCGAAATCGTCCGGCGGACCGGCGGCATTGCCCAGCGGAAAATCGCTGAAGGCTAGACGCGGCGCGCCCCCATGCTCCACGATATCCCGTGCGCAGCCCATCACCACCGTCGCGATCCCCGCCGCCTCCAATGCCCGCGCCGCCATCGTCACCGATTGG
>CALJIU010000033.1 GCA_937974055.1 uncultured Neomegalonema sp.
ATGACTTCTTCGTCGCGCATCGAGCCGCCGGGATGGATCACTGCCGTTGCACCCGCTTCGGCGGCGGTCAGCAGGCCGTCGGCGAAGGGGAAGAAGGCGTCCGATGCGACGACCGACCCTAGTGCCGGGGACTCAAGCAGGCCTTCGGCCTCCGCGATATCGCCCGCCTTGCGCGCGGCGATGCGGGTGGAATCGACCCGGCTCATCTGCCCTGCCCCGATGCCCACGGTCGCGCCGTCTTTCACGTAGACGATGGCATTGGATTTCACGTGCTTGGCCACGCGCCATGCAAAGATCAGGTCGGCGAGTTCCGCGTCGGT
Source organism: uncultured Neomegalonema sp. (assembly GCA_937974055.1). Taxonomy (GTDB): domain Bacteria; phylum Pseudomonadota; class Alphaproteobacteria; order Rhodobacterales; family Rhodobacteraceae; genus JAHDDY01. The sequence continues at coordinate 321 of CALJIU010000033.1, forward strand.
TGGCTGGCGTTTGGTGACGCAGCGCAGGTCGGCCAGTTCGATCCGCCCCGCATCGCGGTCCTGCACCAGCATACCCCCCGCCACCGGCTTGACCACACGCCCCGGCGCGGTCGGATCGGCAAGGCCGTCGGTCAGCATCAGGCGCAGGTTCTTCTTCGCGGCAAAGATCGCGCGGGCATCATCGTCGGCACCGGGGGCGATGACGACCTCGGTGAAGATCTTCACGATTTCCTCCGCCGTTTCGCCATCCAAGGGCGCATTCAGCGCGACGATACCGCCAAAGGCCGAGGTCGTATCGGTGCGATATGCGGCGCGGTAGGCATCGACCAGCGAGCCGCGCGTGGCCACACCGCAGGGGTTCGCGTGCTTGATGATCGCGCAGGTGACGGCGGTTTCCGGTATGAATTCCGACACCAACTCATAGGCCGCATCGGCATCGTTGATGTTGTTGTAGCTCAACGCCTTGCCCTGAATCAGCTTTGCCGTCGCAACGCCGGGGCGGGGGTCGCCATTGGTGTAGAACGCCGCCGATTGATGCGGATTTTCGCCATAGCGCAACGATTGCTGCAGCGTTCCGGCCAGCGCGACCCGATGCGGCGTGTCCTCGCCCGTCTGCTGCGCGTACCACCCTGAAATCGCGGCGTCATAAGCCGCCGTGCGGGCATAGGCACGGGCGGCCAGCGCCTTGCGTCCATCGGCATCGAAGCCGCCCGCGTCGATCTGCACCAGCGCATCGGCATAGCCGTCGGTATCGACCAGCACCGCCGTATGTTGCCAGTTCTTCGCCCCCGCGCGGATCATGGCAGGGCCGCCGATATCGATATTCTCAACACAATCAGCGAAATCCCCGCCCTTCGCCACCGTCGCCTCGAATGGGTAGAGCGTCACCACCAGCAGGTCGATGGGCGCGATTCCATGCGTGTCCATCGCCTGCGCGTGGTCGGGCAAATCGCGCAGCGCAAGCAAACCGCCATGAACCGCCGGGTGCAGCGTCTTCACGCGCCCATCCATCATCTCCGGATAGCCGGTCAAGTCGGCCACGTCGCGCACGGCAATACTCGCATCGGCAATCGCGCGTGCGGTGCCGCCGGTGGAGACGAGTTCGACCCCGCGTTCGTGCAGCGCGCGGGCAAAATCGACCAATCCTTCCTTATCGGAAACCGAAAGAAGGGCGCGGCGGACGGGTTGTCTGGTCATTGGTCTTCGATTTCCTGTGGGTCGGTGGGGGCGGGTTCGATCATGCGCCCGTTGATACGTTTGAGCGCCCAGCGGACCTGTCCTTCGGTATCGCGCAAGGCGCTTTCGATGACGATCTGCTTGGCGGATATGGGGGATGTGGCGGCGGGAATATGCACGCTGTCCTCAACCTGCATCTTGCCGCCCGATTGCATCATCTGCCACGTCTCACCATTGGGCAGCACGATCTGCGCTTTCTGATCGCGGATGGTGACCGAGATATCCGGGTGCAAGTGGAAGCGGATAGCGAAATGGGGGCCGTCCGGGCTTTTGCGTTTGGCGCGCGACCGTTCGAGGATGCGCGCGCCGTTCTTGGCCAGCGTCAGCGTATCCTCGCCCCGAAAATCTACGCCATCGGCATCGAGGAACAGGCGGCGATAGTGAATCAGGCCATGACGCGCCGCGTATCCATCATGCGCGGCCAGCGCCCAGATGCCGGTTTCATCGCGCTCGTTCTGAAGATCGACGATACGGGCGCAATGTGTCAGGCGACGGTATTGTGCCCCTGCCCTCCCCTCGAATTCGCAGGGCGAGCGTTCACCGACCGTCAGGGTGGAATGGGCGGCGGAGGCGCGGCATGGCCCTTCCCAATCGACCCCCAGATGCGCCCCTGACCCGACATTCACGATGATCTGTTGACTGGCCGAGGACAATGTCAATGCCAGCGGCGCAGCATGGCCCTTGCGCGCATAAACACCATCCGGCGGCGCACCCGCATCGAGGATGGCGGTGATGCCCCCCGCCGACAGGCGCAGGTAGCCGGTGTCTTTCGCCTGTTCCGCTGCGGGCCGCGTATCGCCGGATTCGACCAGAACGAGATTGATGAGCGCATCATCCTCCTCGCGCCCCCCGTGAAACAAGGCAAGCCCGCCCGACCCGGCGCGCAACATCCGCAGAATCGGAATACCGCGCTCGATCAAAGGGGTGATCGTCCCTGCAAGCGACCCTTCGCCCGCATCCTTGACGTCTTCACGCAGTTGCACGAGGGCGTGCAGCACGGTCAACAGGTCCGACGGGTTGCGACTGACCGGCCCGCCGTCATTGGCGAGGCAGGCCCGTGCGGCGGCCACCACACCCTCGACCCCCGGCACCAGCAATTCGCCTTCTCCAGAGACACACAGCCCCACATAGGCAACGCCGAGCGCCGCGCGTAGACGATCCACCGGGTCACGCTCGACACCGCCCGTCTTGCGCAGATACCGCGCCTGCATCGCCAACGAGCGAAACAGGTCGCTGCGATAGACAGGTTCGGCATTTTCGACCAGCAGATCGGCGCTACGGCACCAAGCAACCACTCGGTCGCCGGTAACGGGCGGTCGCCACGGCAGGCCACCCGCCTTGGCATGACGGGATAGCCAAGCATCGGTCACGCGACGGGCCGCTTTACGGGCCGCATCGCCATCGGATGCACGAAAATGTTCGAGCCAGCCGAATCCGTGCAGTGCCTCGGCCCAAGCCACGCTCGGCGGATCGGTTTTCCACGGGTCGCCCCGTTCGATCCGCGCCGAAGCCCCGGCCATCACGAACTGACCGCGCAGCAGGGCGGCGGCAGTTTCGGGCGAGCCGATGGTCAGGCTGTTCGGTTTGAACGAAAAACTATCCGGCACGGCACCGCGCGCGGATGCCCGGCGCGTTACCTGCGTCTTCCAGCCATCGCGAAGCCGCGAGACGGCACGCTTTGCCGCGCCACCGGCGTGTCTGGGATCGTCCTTCGGATTTCCCTGCGGCATCGTTGGCCGCCTTTCTGCTCGATTTTCACCGCTCCGTGTTTAAGAAATCGCGCGGCCAA
>CALJIU010000034.1 GCA_937974055.1 uncultured Neomegalonema sp.
CTGCGACGCCTGCAAATCCGCCTTTACCGGCGTGGGCGCGTTGAAATAGTTCACCAGATCGCTACCCGCGCCGCCATCCAGCCGGTCGGCCCCCATCCCCCCGCGCAACACGTCATTCCCGTCACCGCCCGACAGCGTATCGTCCCCCGCTCGCCCGGTCAGAAAATCGCGCCCGCTCAACCCTTCCAGTCGGTTATCCCCGCCATCCCCGCGCAGGTCGTCATTCCCCTCGGTCCCACGCAGGTTCTCGATATCGACATAGGTATCCCCGGCGGCCCCCAGCCCGTTGAAGTTCGACGCCTGCAAATCCGCCTTCACCCGCGTCGGCGAGTCGAAATAGTTCGCCAGATCCTCGCCCGCCCCGCCATCCAGCAGGTCGGCCCCCAGCCCCCCGCGCAGCACGTCATCGCCTGCACCACCCGACAGCGTATCGTCCCCCGCACGCCCCGTCAGAAAGTCGCGCCCCGCCGATCCAGCGAGGTGGTTGTTGCCCGCATCCCCGCGCAGGTCGTCATTCGCCGCACTGCCCAGCAGGTTCTCGACCAAGACATACGTATCGCCATCCGCGATGCCGGTATTGAACTGCGCCGCCTGCAAGTCAGCCTTCAGACCGGTCGCCGAATCCGCATAAGACGCCCAATCCTCGCCCCCGGCACCAATCAGCCGATCCGCCCCCGCCCCGCCCGTCAGCGTGTTCGCGAAGAAATTGCCGCGCAGCACATCGTCCGCCGACCCGCCCGTCGCATTCTCGATGATCGCCGAGCGGGTGCGGTTCGACCCCGATGCCAGCGCGATGGTGACGTTATTCGCAACCCCGCCGATGCTGGAGAAATGACCGGGGCGCAGGTCGATGGTAACCGAGGATGTCTGGTTCGCCCCGCTAAACGTATCGGTCCCCCCCGCATCCCAAACCGTCGCGACCAACCCAGCGCCATCCGCAATCTCGAACCCGCCCGCATTGGTGGCGAAATACACGTCATCGCCCGTCCGCGTGGTCATGTTCGCCCCGTAAAGGTGCTGCAACGCCTGAATATCATACAGCATCGGCGTCGCGGGCCATTCCTGCGTTGCGGAGGGCACCCCCCCCTGCGACGGCACCGGATTATAGGCCATCATCGAATACAGCGAATTATCGAGCGAGGCGGGCAGCGTGGTCGCGTCAAAGGGATGGTCGAGGCCAATCGCGTGACCGAGTTCATGGGTGAACGTCACCCACCCCTCATCATGGAAGGTCGGGGTAGCAACCAACGAATTACCACTGTTCAGCCAGATATCGCCGCTCTCGTCGTCATTGCCGGGGATATTGGCAAAACCAAAAAGGCTGGGATCATCTAAATCGAGGATGCCAAAGGTCACATCACCCAGCGCGTTGCCAGTGGCGGCGGTGAGGTTGATGTTCGCCACCTCGTTCAACACCTCAATCGCGCGCAAAGCCATCGTCGTCTGTGCCGCCGAAAGGCTGGGGTCCGCCGTCTCGTCAAAGAAAATGTCATCGATGTAATAGCCCTGGTCCTGCGCATCGTAGTAATGATCGGGGATTTCCGTGACGAGCGAATAGCTGACCGATCCACTGCCATCATGCCAACGCGGATTACCGGGCAGCAGCAGCGCGGTGTAGTTCGACGGATCAAAGACATTCGAGGAGGGCATGGGCTGTTCCTTGGGGTGCGGGGCAATGATTTACGACGTTAACTAACGCTTAACCGAGCATCAATTAACGCGCAATTAACACCTCGCATCGCCCCCCCTTATGGCAGTGGTCAGCGCCCCCGACCATGCCCATAAATTCTCGCGACCGAAGGAATGCACCCGGTCGCGAGCGGTGAACGCTCTAATCCACCGTCAACTGACGCAACGCCCCTGCCCAATCCTCGACGTGATAGGTTTGCACAATGCGGCCATCCTCGACGGTATGGATGTCAATCGACATGATCTCGAAGCTCTTGCCCTTTCCATCGACACCAAACAACGGCCCTTTCGGCGTCCCGCTCGCACGACCACGAATGATAAATCGGTTGCCATCCTGAAGCATTTCTTCAACCGCCCAGTTCATGTCGGGGATCAATTGCCCGAACCCGCCGATCTGACCGATGAATTTCTCGCGCGACTTGGCGGCACCGGAATAATCGCCGATGCTCGTCCAGCCTTCTGCCAGCGTTTGTTGCATCGCCGTGGCATGGTCGGCGGAGGCAGGATTGCTCAGGAAGTCATAAAACGACTGCACGACTTCGCGGTCATCCGCCATCGCATGAGAGCCAATCGTTCCGACGGCCAGTGCGAACACAGCAAAAGAAGTTCCCAGATTTTTCACGACTTATCCTCCATCAGGATCGACAACACCGCGTCGGCATGATCGCTCGCGGCTTCGATCAATGGAGTATGGACAGATCGGAATTAGAGCATAAGATAGGATAAATTGCTTTTACTGTTCGGATAAATGGCGCAATGATTGACCAACTTCGCCAGATTGCAATTTTCGCAAAGACAGTGGACCACGGATCATTCCGTTCTGCGGCTGAGGCGCTACAGCTTTCCCCGTCCGTCGTCAGTCATCATATCGCGCAACTGGAACAGCAGCTTGGTGTTGCGCTGCTTTATCGGTCGACGCGCAAGCTATCGCTGACCAGCCACGGCGAACAACTGCTCCGTGCTGCCCGCGAGATGATCGAGGCCGCAGAGAGCGGTCTTTCCGCGATCACAAATGAATCGCGTCAGTTATCTGGAGAATTGCGGGTGACGATGCCTGCCGTGCTGGCCCAATCGGCGCTTGTGGATCGGATTGCCGCGTTCGCAACAGCCAATCCAAACGTACGCCTCAATCTCGATTTCTCAGACCTGCGAAGAGAGATCATCAATGACGGTATCGATGTGGCGATCCGAATGGGGTGGCTTCGGGACAGCGCGCTCAAAGCCAAAAAACTCTACGATGTCGAGCGCAAGCTCGTCGCGTCCCGATCCTATTTGCAGACGCTTCCTACGCCCCACTCGCCACGGGACGTCGCTAACTGGGATTGGGTGGGGCTGGCGCAGGTTTCCATAAAACCGGAGTTTAGAAAAGCTCGGCAGAAATCCGTGCGAATACGACCGGACTTTCGAGTGAGCGTAAACGATGCCCACGCGCTTTATCGTCTTGCTCATGCCGGCGCGGGCCTCGCGATCCTGCCCGCGTTTCTTGCGGATCTGGGTATTTCAACCCGTGTTCTCCAGCATGTTCTGCCTGATTGGACAGTCGATTCAGTCGGCGTCTATGCCGTCTGGCCACCCAATGCGCCGAAGGAAGGCCTGACCGCGCAATTCATCGAATCCCTAGTTAGACGGGATACGATGACCGAGGCCGGTTAGGTGTCAACTCATACCAATGGCGGCGATCAATGACCGCTCTGTTCCGGGCGCAGACCCGGAACCCCGATAGGCGGAGCGCGGTTCTGCGAGGCTCCGGGTCTTCGCCCGGAGCAGAGTTGAAAAGTGAAAACGGTCGGCGATCTCGGCTTCTATTATCAGGTATCGCAGACTGACGCGACGCACCCCTCGCCGCCAAACTCACCCATAGCCGAAAAACGCTTCCATCTTTGCGCCGGGGCGTGTTCGGTCTATCTTTATCGCGAGGGAGGAGGACACCATGACGGATTCGCACGACGCCATGTTGGCCGCCCTCGCGTGGCAGGTTGAGCTGGGGGCCGATGAGGCCATC
>CALJIU010000035.1 GCA_937974055.1 uncultured Neomegalonema sp.
ATTTGGCGGATTTTCATGTCGTTTGTTCATGTTTTGTCTTTAACAAGGATACGCACCACACATGAGTTGGACCCGCTGCATCGAGATCAACCGTGAAGATTTGCTGCCCATTGTGGCGCAGATTCTGGCGATGCTTGGGGATAGCGATGTGCTGCTGCGGCATGTGCATCTGGCGATCCTTGCGTTGCTGCGCCCTGCAGAATCGACTCTGCGACGGCTGATCGAGATTGCGGCGATGGATATGGTGGTGAAGCCGCGTGCGAAGCGGTCGCCGCCTTCGGGGAAGATCCCGAAGGGGGTGGGCGGGCGGAAGCCGGTCTTTGTCTTGATGGACACTCGCAAGGAGGTTGGACCGCCGAAGCGCAAACCCGCGCCGGGATTCGGGCCGAATGTGCGGGGATTCGATGATCTGGATATCTCGCCGCCTAATCGTGTGGAGATAACGCCGGATGATCCGGTATCCGCTGCTGCTTTGCGTCGTCGGGTCGAGGCGCTTGTCGCCGCTATGAACGATATTCCGGGGCAGGCAAAGCGGCTGGCGCGGAAGAAGGCCGGGATGGAAAGGCCGATGCGTGTGATGCGTCCGGGCAGACCGCCGGGGCATGTGGAGCGTGGGAAGCGGCCCATCGATCTGCTGCTGCGGGAGGTGCATGAATTGGCACTCATGGCGCTGGCGGGGATGAAGGCGCCTCCGTAGGGATAGGTTTGAGGGATGAGGTTCGAGGGCCGTCGCCGCTGGGCGGGGGGCGATTTGGTGTGTCTGATACCAAGGTGAAGAATGGACCCTCGCAACACGTGCGAGGGTGACAGCGCATAAGTCACTGGATGCATCCGGGGAGGCGCCAAACGTAAAACGGTATCTGATCTCCGCCGCTGGTATAATGCATAACACTGTAGTGTCTCAATTTCAATTTTCATGTCTTTCCGGGGCTTCCGCTGCACGGCGCAACACGCGGAATGCATTCATCAACTCAAAGTGCTGTAAAGAAAAGAGAAATGGCCCCCGCGATCAAGTCGCGGGGCGACGCAAAATAAAGCGTAGATTTCAAACAGAGACATTACGCATAACATGCTGGTCAACCGTGGAAACCGGCGTAAAGTAACGGCCCGCCTTCCGACGGCAGACAGCAATCACCGAATGGCGATCATCGATGGCAAAAGCGACGGCGAAGACGGGCACCGAAAGCAATTTTTCGCTGTCCACCGCGAAGCAGCTTTACGCCTTTATCTGGCGTAATTCGCGCCGCAAACAGATTATCGCCTGCCTCGTCGCGTTGCTGACCCTGCCCCTGACGCTGGCCCCGATCGAGTTGCAGCGCCGGATGATCGACGACGCCATCGCGAACAAGACGCTGGACCTGCTGGTCACCCTCGTCCTGATATATGCAGGCGTGATCGTCGCGCAGCAGGTGACGAAATTCACCTATAACATGATGTGCGGCAAGATTGCCGAACACCTGAACCGCGTGATGCGCGACCGGATCATCACCAACAATAGCGCCGCCGAAGTCGATGACGGCACGGTCGTCTCGATGCTGACGGGCGAGGTCGAGCCAGTGGGTGGTTTCGGCGGCGATGCCTATGCGCAGCTCGTGACCGAGGGCGGCGTGCTGATCACGATCTTCGCCTATATGCTCTATACCGAGTTCTGGCTGGCCGTGGTCGCCCTCGTCGCCTTCATCCCGCAGGCCTTGGCAACACCGTTGGTGCAGGACAGGATCAACGAGCAATCCGCCAAACGCATCGAACAGATACGATCCATCGGCGGCGATGTGATCAACGCGAAGAACGGCGGAACAGCGGGCGAGGAGAAAGCCTTGGGGCGAACCCGTAAGATCTTTAATATCCGCATGATCATCTTCAGGCTGAAATTCGGGTTGAAAGCAGCGCTGAATCTGATGGATCATTTTGCCGACCTCGCGGTGCTGGGCGCGGGCGGCTATATGGTGATCCAAGGGCAAACGGAGGTCGGCGTCGTTGTCGCCTTCCTCTCCGGCCTGAGCAAGCTGCGCAGCCCGTGGCGCACGCTCATCTCGTATTTCCGGGTTTCATCGGATGCGCAGCTTCGCTTCGAGATGCTGCAAAGCCGGATCGCGACTGGAAAATAAATGCGTGACAGGAGAGAGCCATGAGCACGATTACCCGCGTCGAACTTCACGCTTTCACCTTTGAGGCGCAGAATCTCGGCACGCTGACCGGGGCCAGCACCATCGGCTCCTTCGGCTATGCGAAGGGCGCGACGACCCGGCTGCCCAAATATGCGGTCGTGATCGAAACGGCGGATGGGTGCCGGGGCGAATACGTCACGCATTGGCTTGGCGCTGGCCCGGCATTGGCGCAATCCGAGATGCTGGCCCCCCGCCTGATCGGGCGCGATGCGAACCAGCGCGAAGGCCTTTACGGCGACATGAAGCGCGAATTGCGCCAGTTCGATCATATGGGGCATGGCCCGCTCGATATCGCGCTGTGGGACTGGGCGGGCAAGCGCTATGGGTGTTCGGTCGGGGCGCTGCTGGGGGCGTATCGCAGCCGCTTGCCCGCCTATGCCAGCACCTATCACGGCGACCGGAATGGTGGGCTGGATAGCAAGGAAGCCTTCGCCGCCTTTGCGCAAGAATGCCACGACCTCGGCTATCGCGCATTCAAGGTGCATGGCTGGAACGAGGGCAACACACGCGAGGAAGCGGCGCTCGTTCTGCATGTGGCCCGCGCGGTCGGCGACCGCATGACCCTGATGCTCGACCCGGCCTGCGAATTGCGTACCTTTGCCGATGCGCTGCATGTGGGCCGCGCCTGCGATGAAGCGGGGTATTTCTGGTACGAAGACCCCTATCGCGATACCGGCGTCTCAGCCTTTGCCCATAAGAAGCTGCGCGAGATGATCCGCACGCCGATCCTGCAAACCGAGCATGTGCGCGGGGTCGAGCCGAAGGCCGATTTCCTGATCGCGGGGGGCACCGATTTCCTGCGCGTCGATCCCGAATACGATATGGGCATCACCGGCGCGATGAAGATCGCCCATCTGGGCGAGGCTTTTGGCGTGGATGTCGAGGTTCATGCCTGCGGCCCCGCCCATCGCCATGTGATGAGCGCGATGCGCAACAGCAATTTCTACGAGGTCGCGCTGGTCGGGCCGGACTGCCCCAACGCCGTGCCGCCGGTCTATACCTGCGGCTATTCGGATGCCCTCGATTGCATCGGCGCGGATGGCTGCGTCGGCGTGCCGGAGGGGCCGGGCCTTGGTGTCGCCTATGACTGGGATTTCATCGCCCGCAATCGCACGGCGTTGAAGGTGTTCGAGTAGTCACCCTGCCCGCCGCTCTCGCTCGGCCTGGGCGAGGATATCGGGGCCGATCTCGCCGGTGAAGGACAGGGCGACCGGCCCGGTCATCATCACGGGGCCAGCTTCGGTCCATTCGATCCCCAGCGGCCCGCCATCCAGCATAACCACGCATTTCCGGTCGATCAGGCCGCGCCGAACCCCCGCCACCACCGCCGCACAGGCACCTGACCCGCAGGCTTGGGTGATGCCCGCTCCGCGCTCCCACACGCGCATACGGATGCGGTTTCGGTCGAGGACGGTGCAGAACTCGACATTCGTGCGTTCGGGGAACATCGGGTGATTCTCGACCATCGGGCCGATTCCATCGACGGGGAAGTTTTCGACATCGTCGATGAAGAAAACGGCATGGGGATTGCCCATATTCACCGCCCCCGGACCCCACATCGCCGGATTGTCGATGGGACCGAACTTCACGTCTATCCGCACGGTATCGGACGCTTCGGCCACGGGAATATCACGCCATTCCAGCTTTGGCTTGCCCATATCGACCCGGATCAGCCCGCCGGGGGCCGACCACGCCGTCAGGATACCGCCATCCGTTCGCAGTCGCAGGGTATCGGCCCCCGTCTCGGCCAGTAGCAAGCTGGCAACGCAGCGTGTGGCGTTGCCACAGGCCCCCGACCGCGATCCGTCAGGGTTCCAGATTCCCATGAAGGCCGCGATCTCCGCGCTGGGGTCGTCTTCGATGGAGATGAACTGGTCGAACCCGATGCCCCGCCGCCGATCCGCTACGGCCCGCACGAGCGCGGCATCCGGTGAGGGCCTGCCGCCGCGCAGGTCGATGATGACGAAATCGTTTCCAAGGCCGTGCATCTTTCTGAAAGGCATAGCGTCCATTGTGATCCGAACATGTCTATTATTGGTTGCACAGGAGCATCTGTGTTGCGGCGTATTCACTCTGCACCGGAAAAATCAATCCCTTTTTCGGGCGCGATGCTTATACGATGGCCATTGAAGGCATATATAGAAGTTACAGTGCGGATCTTCCGCGCTTCGTAAAGGATGCAGGTGATGGTCATGTTTTTAGCACCCTTCAAGCGCCACCTTCGCGCCAGCGTGGCGAGCATTGCTCTCGTGGCGGGCCTTGGGGGCGCGCCTGCAGTGGCCGACACCGACAATGTCGGCGCGTATCTTGCCGCCCGCCATGCCGCGATCAACAACGATGTCGAGCAGGCGGCGACCTATTTCACCCGCGCACTGGCCGCCGACCCGTCGAATATCGCGCTGATGGAACAGGCGGTTCTCTACAAGATTGCCGCCGGTCGAATCGAGGCCGCCGTTCCCATCGCACGCACGCTCGTTTCCAAGGAACCCGATCACCGCATCGGCCAATTGTTGATGGTTGTCGAAGATATCCGCAAGGGCGACACAAAATCCTCTGCCAAGCGCCTTGAGAAGCATGGCGACAAGGCATTCAATACCGTCACGTCGAAATTGCTCTCCGGCTGGGCCGCAGTCGATCTGGGTAAGGATGAAGAGGCGCAGGAAATCTTCGCCTCCCTCGACGGACAGCAGCTTTACCGCATCTTCGCCGATTATCATGCCGGTTTGGCGGCGGCGGCAGCGGGGGATGATGAGGCGGCGGAAAAGCTGTTCAAATCCTCCATCGGCGATACCCAGCCTACGGCACGCCTTGCCGAAGCCTATGGCCGGTTCCTCGAACGCGAAGGGCGCGGCGATGAGGCCGTGAAAATCTACGAGGCGGCGATGGAACGCGCCTCCGGTGATCCCGTCATGGTCATGGCCCGCGAGCGGGCGGCGGAGGGCGAGGTCAAGCCCGAACCGCTGGTCGCGAATGGCAAGCAGGGCAGCGCCGAGGCGCTTTACGGTCTGGCCAGCGCGTTTGCCCGTGACGAGGGCGGCATCCGCCTGTCGCTGGTTTATCTGCAACTTGCGCTGCATCTGAACCCTGAGATGGAGGCTCCGCGCCTGCTGCTGGGCAACGTGATGGAGGCGCAGCAGCGGTGGGAAGAAGCCGCCGAAACCTACGAGAATTTCGACGAGAGCAGCCCTTACTACCGCTCGGCGCAGGTGGGCCGGGCCGATGCCCTGTCGCGTGTCGACAAGATCGACGAAGCCCATGCTGCGCTGGAACAACTCGAAAACACCTTCCCCGACGATGAGACGGTGCCGATTGCGATTGGCGACCTGATGCGCCGCGCCGAACGCTATGGCGAAGCCCGCGTTGCCTATGATCGCGCTATCGACATCATCGGCGAAACCGAGGAGCGCCACTGGTCGCTGCATTACGCGCGCGGCGTCGCGAACGAGCGTCTGGGCAACTGGAAAGAAGCCGAAGCCGATCTGAAGAAAGCCCTCGAATTCCGCCCCGATCAGGCCCATGTCCTGAACTATCTCGGCTATTCGTGGATCGAGCAGAACCGCAATCTCGATGAAGCCCGCGAGATGATCGAAAAGGCCGTCGAGCTGCGCCCCAACGATGGCTACATCACCGATTCCCTTGGCTGGGTCGAATACCGCCTCGGCGATTTTGAATCGGCGGTCGACACGATGGAACGCGCGGTCGAGCTTACCCCCACCGATCCGGTGATCAACGACCATTTCGGCGATACGCTCTGGATGGTGGGCCGCAAAACCGAAGCCCGGTTCCAGTGGCGGCGCGCCCTGTCCTTCGACCCCGATGAGGAGAAGACGAAGGAGCGGATCAAGCGCAAGCTGGAAGTCGGCCTCGACGTCGTGCTGGAAGAAGAGAAGCAGGCCGAGATCGACGATGCCGAAAAGGCCGTCGAAACCGAAACAACGAACGAAACAGCCAAGGATGACGGCTGACGCACGCGGCGCGGTCAGTGAACTTGCCCGCGCCAAGGTCAACCTTACGCTGCACGTAACCGGGCGTCGGGCGGATGGTTATCATCTGCTCGACAGCCTCGTGGTCTTCGCCGAGATGGGCGATACCGTGACGGCGGAACCAAGCGCCGTTCTCTCCCTCAGCCTCGATGGTCCCTTTGGCGATGTGTTGGAGGTAAGTGCCGATAACCTCGTCCTGCGCGCCGCAATGGCGATGCAGGATGCGGCAAAAGCCCGTATCGGCACCGTACCGGGGGCCGCGCTGCTGCTGACCAAGCGCCTGCCGGTCGCTTCGGGTATTGGGGGCGGGTCTGCGGATGCGGCGGCGACCCTGCGCGTGCTGAACCGCCTTTGGGGGCTGAATTTGCCGGATGCGGACCTCGAACGCATCGGCCTGCCGCTGGGGGCGGATGTGCCGGTTTGCCTGCGTTCGACCGCGCGGATGATGCGCGGCATCGGCGACCGGCTGGACCCTGCCCCCGCACTGCCGCCGGTTTGGCTGTTGCTGGTCAATCCGATGCGCGGGCTGGAGACTCGCGCCGTCTTCTCCGCCCGCGATCCCGGCGCAGCATCCCCCGCCCCGGCTATCCCTGATGGCTTTGACACAGCGCAGGGCCTTGCCGATTGGCTGCGCAGCGAAACGACCAATGATCTGGCCCCGGCGGCCCGGTCACTGATGCCCGAAATCGCCGAGATCGAGGCGGCACTCGCCGCCCTGCCCGGCGCGCTACACACGGGGATGTCCGGTTCGGGTGCGACTTGCTTTGCCCTGTTCGATGGGCCGAAACCCGCAATCGAGGGGGGCAAAACGCTCCGCACCGCTCACCGGAATTGGTGGGTCGAACCGGCCCCCCTTGCGACATGAAAAACCCCAGAGCGGATGCTCCAGGGTTTTTGTCGATCAATCAGGCCAAGTCTATCAGTTAGGAGGACCGTTCAAGCTCACCCCATTAATCACCGGGTTCTGGTCAGTGCCGTAGGTCGCCCCGCCCGCATAGCCGACGTTCAATCCCTCGGTCGTCGGGATATCGGCATAAGGGCCGAAACTGCGGTGGCTGTAGGCCGTCACGGGATAGTTCGAGTAGGGATTGCGCGCATAACCCGGCGCACCATAGTAGCGCTTCGCGCGATGACGCTTGGCGCCCCGATGGCGATAACCGTAGCTGGGCGCGGCATAGCTGCTATGACCGTAGGCCGGTGCCGTATAGGATGGCGTCGTGTAAGCGGGGGCCGCCGTATAAGAGGGCGTGCTGTACGTGGTGCCGTAGGACGCGCTGGTGTAGGACGGGGCCGCATAAGCGGATGTCCCGTATGTCGCGCCATAGCTCGACGTACCGTATCCAGAGTCGTAACCGTTATAATAGCTGGTGCCGCCGGTCGAATAACTGGGCGTGTAGGTCGAGTTGTAACCACCAGCATAGGACGAGCCATACAGGTCCGGCGGATGCGCATTAGCGGTACCGGCGGATAGGCCCACCATGCCAACGGCGGCTGCCGCAAGAGCGAATATACGAAACATCTCAATCTCCTCTGATTGATTTCTACCATAAAGACATAGCGTCACGCCTTGTACGTGCAATGATTCGATTCCCGTCGTCCGGATTCTTTCATTCGCCGCGTCCGGGGTGCTACAGATAGAAAAACAGAGCCATCGACCGGAGTTTTCGCCATGCAGACCGTGCCCGCCCTCGACCGCCTCGGCACCGAAAGCGCGTTCTCCGTCCTCGCCCGCGCGGCACAATTACAGGGCGAAGGGCGCGATATCATCAACCTCGGCATCGGCCAGCCGGATTTTCCGACGCCGGAGAATATCGTCGAAGCGGGGGTCAAGGCGCTGCGCGATGGCCACCACGGCTACACCCCCGCCAAGGGCATCCTGCCGCTGCGCGAGGCCGTTGCCGCCGATATTGCCGCGCGGCGGGGAGTGGAGGTCAACCCCGACCACATATTGATCATGCCCGGCGGCAAGCCCACGATGTTCTTCGCAATCCAGATGTTCGGGCAACCGGGGGTGGAGATCGTCCACCCCGACCCCGGCTTTCCCATCTATCGCTCGATGATCGGCTATAGCGGCGCGACGCCCGTACCGGTCAGCCCGCGCGAGGAAGACGGGTTCGCCTATCGCGCCGCCGACATTCTCGCCACGATCACCCCGCGCACCCGCCTGCTGATCCTCAACAGCCCCAACAATCCCACAGGCGGCGTGATGAGCCGGGCGGAGATGGGTGCACTGGCCGCAGGGCTGGAGGCTTGGCCGGATGTCGCGATCCTATCAGACGAGATCTACAGCCGCATGATCTATGGCGGGCGCGATCATGTCTCGATGCTGGCCTACCCTGCCCTGCGCGATCGGGTAATCCTGCTGGATGGTTGGTCGAAGACCTATGCGATGACCGGGTGGCGGCTGGGCTATTCGGTCTGGCCGGAGCGGTTGGTGGATGCGGCGGAGCGATTATGCGTGAACAACCATTCCTGCGTGAATGCAGCCACGCAATATGCCGGGATCGAGGCATTGACCGGGCCGCAGGACGCGGTGGATGCGATGATGGCCGCCTTCAATGCGCGCCGTCGTCTGATCGTTGAGTTGTTGAATGATCTTCCGGGGGTCGTCTGCCCCGATCCGGGCGGCGCGTTCTACGTCTTTCCGAATGTCGCAGGCACCGGCATGGACGGGCGCGTGCTGCAATCTCGCCTGCTCGAAGAGGCGGGCGTCGCCAGCATCGCCGGGTCGAGTTTTGGGGAGACGGCGGAGGTGAATGTTCGCTTTTCCTATGCCAATTCCGAGGAGAATATCCGCAAGGCCATCGAACGGATGCACGGGTTGCTGGCATGACGGCCAAACCGGATGTCGATGCCGCCTATGCGCTGGACGGTACCGAGGACGTCAAGGCGCTCTACCGCGACTGGGCGGGGACGTATGACGCCGATTTCATCGCGGCGATGGGCTATGTCTATCCCCGCGAGGTTGCGCGCGTCTTTGCCGAACGGCGGGGGGTGGGGGACGCGCCCGTGCTCGATATCGGATGTGGGTCAGGGGCGGTGGCCGAAGCGGTCGGGGGCGAGACGGCGATGGATGGGCTGGATCTGTCGCCTGAGATGTTGGCCGTCGCAGAGGCGAAGGGGCTGTACCGAAGCTGTATCGAGGGCGATTTGCTGGGGCGGTTGCCGATTGCCGATGCGACCTATGGCGCGCTGCTGAGTGCTGGCACTTTCACGCATGGGCATGTGGGGCCAGAAGCGCTGGTCGAGGTGCTGCGTGTGGCTCGCCCCGGTGCGCTGCTATGCCTTGGCATCAACGGCGCGCATTTCGAGGCGCATGGTTTTGGCAACGCTTTTGACCGGCTGGCGCAAGCGGGGCAGATCACCGCGCCCAACTACGTGGATTGCCCGGTCTACGCAGTGGAGAACCACGACCACGCGGCAGTGCGCGCGCTCGTGGCGGTTTTCAGGAAATCGTAGTTACAGATCCTCGTAATCCGGCCCAAACGTATCGCAAACGCCGATACTGCCGCTGCGCAAGCCCTTGAAGAACCAATCCACGCGCTGCTGCGATGTACCATGCGTAAAGCTGGCCGGATCGATATGGCCGCCCGAACGCCCTTGCAACGTGTCGTCGCCGATCTGGAAGGCCGCATTCAGTGCCTCTTGAATATCGCCTTCCTCCAGCACGCCTTTCGATTTTTGAATGCGGTTGGTCCAGACGCCGGAATAGCAATCGGCTTGAAGTTCCAGCCGAACCGTCGCCTTGTTTGCCTCGGTCTTCGAGACGGAACGACGATAGCGGTCGACTGTGGGGATCGTCTCTTGAATGTTCTGAACGTGGTGCGCGACTTCATGGGCGACCACATAAGCCTGCGCAAAATCACCGGGTGCACCCAGACGACGCTCCATCACGTCGTAGAAGCCGGGATCGATATAAATCTTCTTATCAGCGGGGCAATAAAACGGGCCAGAGCCGGTGGAGGCCGGGCCGCAGGGCGAGGTGGTACGCCCGTCGAAGATCACCAAAACCGGCTCTTGATACCGTGCGCCGTTCTGTTGAAAGATGTTGGACCAGACCTCTTCCGTATCGGCAAGGACAACGCCGAGGAACTTGCTATGGTCGTCATCGACGCCCGTGCCTTGAGAATAGGTCGCACCACCGCCGCCCCCACTGCCGCCGACACCCACCATCTGCAACAGCGGAACGTATTGTGGAAAAAAGATCGACGCGATGAACAATACGATTGCGCCCAACCCCAGGCCACCCCCCGCCACGCGCCGTTTACCGCCACGACGGTCTTCGATATTGCTGCTGCCTCTACGTCCACGCCACTGCATGATGCGCCATCCTGATATGAATTGTGTTTCTGGCGGACAATATGGCGCAGGGTGTGCCGAAAGGGAATAGCGGGGACTTTATTGCTCGCCATCCCTCAATTTACCGAGAAGCAACAGCCCCAATACCGTCCATCTCGTCCCTCCGAACATTCCAAATAAGATGCAGCGAAAAAACAAAGAAAAGTGCTCCTCAGTCAAAACTGAGGGATGATGAACCAGATCACGAAGGGGGGTTTACATCCGTTGCCGCGACCGTGACACTTGCGCCCGCCAACCAAACAACGCCGCTCCACACGATAACCGGCGGCGAAAATCTACAGGGAGACGCACATGTCATTGATCACCCCCACCCGCCGCGAGGCCATGCAATACGGTGGCGCCGCCGCCATCGCCCTTGCCGCCGGGGGCGCGCTCGCTGCGCCGAAACAGGGCGGAACGCTACGCATGGGCAAGGCCCACGGCCAGACGACCGACAGCTATGACCCCGGCACGCACGAAAACGGCTTTACCATCGCGCTGACGCACACGATGAACAACTACCTCACCGAAGTCACCGCCGACGGCTCGGTCATCGGCGAGCTGGCCGAAAGCTGGGAAGCCTCCGCCGACGCGAAGACCTGGACCTTCAAGCTGCGCGACGCGATGTTCCATAACGGCGACAAGGTTACCGCCGCCGACGTGCTTGCCTCGATCAACCACCACCGGGGCGACGATTCCAAATCCGCTGCCAAGCCGATCCTCGAAGACATCACCGACATGATGGCCAAGGGCGACGATGCCGTCGTGTTCGAACTGGCCTCCGGCAATGCCGACTTCCCGTTCATCCTGTCGGATTACCACCTGCCCATCGGCCCGGCCAAGGACGGCAAAGTCGATTGGGATGCGGGTATCGGGGCCGGTGCCTACATGCTCGAAGCCTTCGAGCCGGGCGTGCGGGCGAAGTTCAAGAAATTCGACGGCTACTGGAAGAAAGATCGCGGCCATTTCGATTCCATCGAGATGCTGGCCATCGTCGACCCGGCGGCACGCACCAACGCGCTGGTGACGGGCGAAGTCGACGTGATCGACCGCGTCGAACTTAAGACCGTCAACCTGCTCAAGCGCCGCAAGAACCTGACCGTCAAGACCACCGACGGAACGCAGCACTACACCTTCGTCATGGATACGCGCGCCGCGCCCTATGATGACGTCAACGTGCGCCTCGCGCTCAAGCACGCCATCGACCGCGAGGAAATGGTGTCGAAGATCCTGCAAGGCTTCGGCTCGGTCGGCAACGACCACCCCATCGGACGCGGCCAGCCCTTCTTCGCCGCTGATCTGGAACAGCGCACCTACGACCCCGACAAGGCGAAATTCCATATGAAGGAAGCGGGCGTCGACAAGCTGAACGTCACGCTCAAGGCCGCCGATGCCGCCTTTGCCGGGGCGACGGATGCCGCCGTTCTCTTCTCCGAAACCGCGCGCAGCGCGGGCATCGATCTCAAGGTCGAGCGCGTGCCGAATGACGGTTATTGGTCGAATGTCTGGATGCAGGAGCCGTTCTGCGCCTGCTATTGGAGCGGTCGCCCCACCGTCGACTGGATGATGACCACGGCCTACAAGGGCGGCGTCAACTGGAACGACGCCTATTGGCAGAACGACCGCTTCGATTCCGTTCTGGTCGAGGCGCGCTCCGAACTGGACGAAGGCAAGCGCGCGGAGATGTATTCCGAATTGCAGGGTCTGGTCCGCGACGATGGCGGCACGATCATCCCGATGTTCGCGCAATACGTCTTCGCAATGTCGAACAAGGTCGCCCACGGCGAGGCGATGGCCTCGAACTGGGATCTGGACGGCGA
>CALJIU010000036.1 GCA_937974055.1 uncultured Neomegalonema sp.
GTTCGAGGACGCGGCGCAGGTCGCCGCCGCCCCCTTCGCCGCCATCACCTTCGATCTGGCCGACCTCTGGCCGCCGGAGTGATGCCAACCGCTCTTGATACTGACCCTTTTTGCAACAAGCCCCTGCCCCGGCCCCCGCGCCGGGGTCTATATGGACAAAGCACGTTGCGGCGACCGGCCCCGGATCAGGCGCGGCGCGCAGCGACCGGGGCAGGAACAACTTTCAGAACTGTCAGCATTTGGGGCCGCCGGAGTGATCCCGGTGGTCCTTGTAAATCCGCATTGCTCCGGGCGCAGACCCGGAGCATCGCCGGTATGACTACGCCACACCCTTGATCGGATCGACCTCGCGCAGCAGCTTTTCCGTCCGCGCTTCGTCCAGCTTCGAGTGGAACTGCTCCGCCTCGTGCTCGTCGCGCAGGGTTTTCGCCAATGTAAAGGCCGAACCGATGCTGAACAGCAGGCCCATAATCATGAACGCCTTCATCTCCAGCGAGATCGACATCGCCCAGATGCCGATGGTCGTGAAACCGACCGCGACGCCAAAGCTGAGGTAGCAGAACATGATCCAGGCGCGGGAATTGAGCTGATGGGCTTTCATTTCTTATCTCCTTGAAGTCACTTAATATTACTCGCTTTTGGTCTTCTTCAGTCGTTCAAGAATGGCGCATCGCCGGGCCTTGGCCTGACTATCCACGCCCGCATCGCGCAGGCGGCTGTCGAGGTCGGCATCGGGCCGCATATCGGCCAGTGCCGCCGCCGCATCATCGGCCTGCGCCCCAGCCACCCGCATCCGCCGCGCGGTTTCCTCGGCTTTTTGCAACGCGGAGGTCGAAACACCCGCCTCCAGCGTTCCGGTCGCCTTGCGGTGCAGGGTCTTATCGCGGGCAAGGCGCAATTCATCGGTCAGGCCGCCCATGCGCCGTTCCGCATCGGCAAGCGTGTCGCGCAGGGCTGCAATGCGCCGCTGTAACTCGGCCTTGGCATCGCCCGCCTGTATCTTGCGATCTTCGAGGCCCGCGATGCGGTCGGCAATCTCATGCAGCAGCGGTTCCTCCCCCGCCTCCATTGCCAGCCGCGCATCCTCCTCACGGCGGGCGATTTCCTCGTCCAGCGCAACGGATTGCCGCTCCTCCGCCGCCTTGCGCGCGACCAGCGTGGCAAGACCCTGCCGCGCACGCTGCACATCCACCTTCGCATCGCGCAGATGTTGCGCCAGCAGCGGAATCGCATTCGCCTCGATCAGCGCCTCTTCGGTTTCCGCACGGGAGGCGCGGAACAAAGTACGCAAGGTATCCAACATTTTTGCCTCCATACTTGAACATTGTTCACTTCTGGTGCAAAAGAAACCCGCTGGGTGCGGGGATCGTTTTGAACCGTGTTCATATCGTCGGGATAACAGCCGAATGAACGGCGTTCAAGAAGAAAATTACGCATGGCCAAAAAAAAATCACATGACGATATCCGCACCATCACCCTCGATGCCGCGACCGGGGTGATCGATGCCGAGGGCTACCTCGCCCTTAACGCGCGGGCGCTGGCCACGGCGGCGGGGTGTTCGGTTGGCACGCTCTACAACGTCTTCGGCGATCTGGAGGGGGTCGTCTATGCCGTGAATCTGCGCACGGCCCACGCCCTCTATGCCGCCCTCGAAACCGCCGTACAGCAAGCGGGCCGCCGCCCCGAAGACCGCCTGCACGCCCTCGCGGATGCCTATTTCGACTTCGCGGTCGCCCATCCACGTCGCTGGGAATCGCTGTTCCGCTTCCGGCTCAAGGGTAAGGCGGACGGGTCGGTCGGGCGCGCGGGCGAGGCGCTGTTCGATCTGCTGAAGGACAGCGTGAACGGCTTGGTCGAGGATGACGCCCTCCTCGCCCTATGGGCCGCGATCCACGGCGTCGTAGAGCTGGCCACGCAACAGCATCTGATGTTCTACGCCTCCGGCTCCGAACGGCGATACCTGCGCCTGATCCTCGACACGGCGTTCAAGGGCTTCTCCGCCGAGAAACCTTAGCAGGCTGCTGAAAAACAAATCTGCCACAGTGGATAATGTCATTCCCGCGAACGCGGGAATCCATTTCTCAAAGATTCCGGAAAGCCGATTTTCTTTGCAATCACCGTAAAAATTGCTGTTTTACAAAGGCTTTTCGAGAACCTGAGCCTTCGGGGCCTGCTGGTAAATGGATGCCCGCCTGCGCGGGCATGACACTGGTAAAAGGGGTGGTAAGCCCGCTTTGCTTCACGCTGATCCACATAAAACTGAGGATACCCTAACTGTCGGCAGCCTTCCGCTTCCCCGCATCGAAGGCCCGCCGCCGCGCGGCGATCTCCTCCGCCGATAGCAACGCGGCATTGGAATAGTCTTTCTTCCAATCCGCCGCCCCCGCCCAAACCTGCGGCGAAGCCCACGTCACACGCGCCTCGCGGGCCGTGGCCAGCAGCATCAGCGCCATGCGCAGCGTCCCCACCTGCCCGCCGAAATCATCCGGCGGACCGGCGGCATTGCCCAGCGGAAAATCGCTGAAGGCCAGACGCGGCGCGCCCACATGCTCCACGATATCCCGTGCGCAGCCCATCACCACCGTCGCGATCCCCTCCGCCTCCAATGCCCGCGCCGCCATCGTCACCGATTGGTGGCAGACGGGGCAATTCGCCACCAGCACCACACCATCCGCCCCGTCTTCCCGGCACCGCGCCACGATATCGGCGGCATAGACCTCCGCCGTCCGTCGCTGCGAGCGGTCGGTCGGCAATCCGTGAAAGCGCGGCGCAACGCTACCCACCTCCCCCGACGAAACCAGCGCCCGCAACGCCCGCAGCGGAAACCAGCTCCCCTGATCTTCCGCGCGCGTATGGTCACGATCATAGGCGATATGCGAAATCCGCAGGTCCGGTTCCGGTTCGGTCGGCTCCGAATACACCTCGAAGAACTTTGCATCCCCGTTATACGCGGCCCCCGGCCCTTGCTCGCCCTTGGCCGGGTCATAGCGCGCGGCGGTGGTGACGACCCCGATCCGCGCATCGCGCAGCCGCTTGCCGAGCGGCGCAAACGGCACATCATCGAAACACGCCCAGCGGTACGGCTCGCCATAGCCCAGCGCCTGATAATACTCGCTGATCCGGGCCATATAAGGCAGCGGCGCATCGCTACCCCCACCACGGTCTTTCGCCGCCCCTTCCGCAGTCATCATCGGACTTGTTCCGATGATCCATCTCTCAAACCTTCCCGTCGTAGGTTCGGAGAAATGAACCCTCGGAACGAGTCCGAGGGTGGCGGCGCAGAAAGGTCAGCCATCGGTCGCGCCGCTCTCATTCGCGCAGCACCTTACCCGCCGTATCAAAGCCCAGCAGATGCGCCGTATCCAGAACCAGCCCGACCGCCGTACCCGTCTCGACCGGGTCGCCCTCGTCCCGCGCGATCATCACCGACCCATCGGCCAGCCGCACATGCACCAGCGTATCGGCCCCCAACGCCTCGCAAAACGCCACATGCCCCGTCACCGTCCCGGCCTCCGGCGTGGTCAGCGCCACGTGTTCGGGCCGAATACCCAGCGTCTGCGCCCCCTCGATCCCGACATTCAGCAGATCCGGCCTCAGAAAATTCATCGGCGGCGACCCGATGAACCCGGCCACGAACAGGCTCGCGGGATTGCGATAGACCTCCAGCGGCGGGCCGATCTGCTCGGCCACCCCGTCATTCATCACCACCACCCGGTCGGCCATCGTCATCGCCTCCACCTGATCGTGGGTGACATATAGCGATGTGGTGCCCAGTTCGCGCTGCAACGCCTTGATCTCCATGCGCATCTGCACCCGCAGTTTGGCATCGAGGTTCGACAGCGGCTCATCGAACAAAAACGCCGCCGGCTCGCGCACGATGGCCCGCCCCATCGCCACCCGCTGCCGCTGCCCCCCCGATAACTGACGCGGCTTACGGTCCAGGTAGTCCGACAATTGCAGCATCCTTGCCGCCTTCTCCACCCGCCGCGCGATCTCGGCCTTATCGACCTTGGCGATCTTCAGGCCATAGGCGAGGTTCGCGCGCACGCTCATATGCGGGTAGAGGGCGTAGTTCTGGAACACCATCGCGATATCGCGTTCGCGCGGCTCCAGCTCATTCACGCGCCGCCCGGCAATGTGAATCTCGCCCCCCGTCACCGTCTCCAACCCCGCCACCATGCGCAGCAGCGTCGATTTCCCACAGCCCGACGGCCCGACGATCACGATCAACTCGCCATCCTCGACATCCAGATCGACCCCGTGGATCACCTCGGTCTTGCCATAGGATTTGCGCACGTTTTTCAGGGTGATCGTCGCCATTACTTCTCACTCTCGATAAGGCCCTTCACGAACAGCCTCTGCATGAAGATCACCACCGCCACCGGGGGCAGCATGGCCAGCATCGCTGTGGCCATGATGACCGGCCAATCGGCCCAGTCGTCGCCGGAGGGGAACATCTGCTTGATCCCCATGACGATTGTGTTCATCTCCGGGTCTGTGGTGATCAGCAGCGGCCAGAGATACTGGTTCCACGAATAGATAAACAGGATCACGAACAACGCCGCGATATTCGTGCGGCTCATCGGCAGCAGGATATCCCAGAAGAACCGCATCGGCCCCGCCCCATCGATCCGCGATGCCTCGACCAATTCATCCGGGATGGTCATAAACAACTGCCGGAATAGGAACGTCGCGGTGGCCGAGGCGATCAGCGGCAGGATCAACCCCGAATAACTGTTGAGCAGGTTCAACTGCGCGGCCACCTCATAGGTCGGCACGATCCGCACTTCCACCGGCAGCATCAGGGTCAGAAAGATCAGCCAAAAGCACAATGTCCGCCCCGGAAAGCGGAAATAGACGATGGCAAAGGCGCTGAGGATCGA
>CALJIU010000037.1 GCA_937974055.1 uncultured Neomegalonema sp.
GCTGCCCGCCACCGCTTCCCGTGGATGCGCCACGTTTTTGCTGATGGCGGATATGCAGGCGACAAACTGCGCGATGCCATCAAGAGCTACGGTGACTGGACCGTCGAAATCATTAAGCGCTCCGATACCGCAAAGGGCTTCATGGTTTTACCGCGTCGCTGGGTCGTCGAGCGTACCTTCGCATGGATGGGACGATGCCGCCGCCTCGCCAAGGATTGGGAAACGACAATTGAAAGCTCAACAGCATGGGCGCTCCTCGCCAGCATCCGCCTCATGACCAGACGGATCGCAAAATATTGCTATCCTTCATGAACTTTAGATTCAGGCTCTAAGGCATTTGGCACGAAGGGTGGGAAGGCGCAGGCGTCGAAGCTAACGCCGAACAGCGATCGGAGATTGCTAAGAAGGCGGCACAAAAGAGATGGATGGGTTCTCACGAGCAATAACGTTTTGAGTAAGAATTTTTCTCCAGCGCCCACCTTCTTCTCTCACGTCTACTCGAAGTATGCCTACGCTTTCAAAGTGAAGATCGATGTCTTTATAGGATAACGAGAATATCTTACCTTTTATGTTGGAATTTATTCCAAAATCTTTAGAAAAGATTTCTTTTTTATTGTTAAAAGTCCCCCTAATTTTTAGCAAGCAAGCGTCATTATAAAGCGCCTCCATTTGAAGCCAAAGTGATTGCTTTGTATGGTAAATTGGCTCTCCAGAAAAAACCATATCACCAGAATAAATCCCCACCAAGAAAGTAGTTCCATTGGACTCTTGACGAATATCCCCGCAGATTAGGGCGCTCTGTATGCGCAGTTTGTTAGGCATAAGCGCGATCACTCATCTGAACTGGATAAGCAACGTTACTAGTATTATCGCTTGCATCCACAAATGGCGTCACAACCTCACAAGTCAAATGCGGCACGCATTGACTCTCTTCAGTTGCAACCCCCCATAGTTCATGGTGCTGCTCTGCTTCATGACTATCTTTGGTATGCTCTGAGCCGAGCAACAGCCGATGATTCATGCACATGAGCAATTCAGCTAGAGTTTCAGTTCGGATATTGCTAGGCGCTGCTAGATGGCGCGTTATCGTAGACCGATCCACACCCATTCGTCTGGCAAGTTCTGAGCGCGTAAGGTTTGTTTTACATTCAGCGTCTCTGAATACTTCCAGTAGGAGACTATGCGCAGCATTAGCGGCGCTCGCCTTAAAGTAAGCACGGTCAGATTTGGTGATTTCGCTGGCATCAAAGTTTACGAGCTTTTCCTGAGATATACCCATTTACGCTATCCGATATGATTGGTCGATTGCTTGGGAAGAGAGCATTCCAACGGGTTTTTGCATCGGCGATGTTTTCATCAAAATTAAGGCCATCCCTGCCTGCCAACTCAGTAGCGATAAAGACATCGGACTTAGCAAAGCATCCGAACAAACGCGCTTGGCATGGTCGACAAACTCGCATCTCCCACACGATTGGCTTAAGTCCATCTTGGAGTCGCTTAAGATCTGTGTTGGGGCTTCGTTTGAGCGTGGCTGATACCTCTTTGCCGAACATAAACTTCTCAAGCAACGCTCGAGCACCCTCAATCTCGTTGAGGAAGTCAGGGTGAGGTTTGTAAATTTCACTGTGAACCGACTGACTGATGAAAACTGGACGTACAACCGACAGCGAGTCCCTAGGCTCATAGCGGAAAAGCCTCCCTTCCTTAACGCGCAATCGAATCTCATCATCAATTGACATATAAGTCAATAACCTTGCAATTCAATTACCCCCATCAGCAAACACTAGAAGGAGTCCCTCCTGACAACCAAATAAAAAATGAAACATCCTCCTACTCACAACCTAAGCCCCATCCCCCATCGCGACAAGCCTAGCGATCGCTGACTTCCCAGCGCGGATTGATCCACGGTTCGGCATTCGACGGGGGCAGCATGTCCCGGCCCAGGATGTGATCCGCCGCCTTCTCCCCCGTCATAATCGACGGCGCATTGAGGTTGCCATAGGGGATGCGCGGGAAGATCGAGCTATCCGCCACCCGCAGCCCCTCGACCCCGATTACCCGGCATTCGGGGTCCACCACCGCCATCGGATCATCGGCCCGCCCCATCTTGGCCGTGCCGCAGGGGTGATAGGCGCTTTCGGCGTGTTCACGAATGAACCCGTCGAGTTCATCGTCGCTTTGCAGCGCCTCCCCCGGCTGGATTTCCTTGCCCGCATAGGGTTTGAACGCCTCTTGCGCAAAAATCTCGCGGGTCAGGCGGATGCAATGCCGGAAATCGGCCCAATCCTCATCCGTGCTCATATAATTGAACAGGATCGACGGGTCGTCCTTCGGATCGGCGGAGGTCAGCGCCACGCGCCCCCGCGACGGCGAGCGCATCGGTCCCACATGCGCCTGAAACCCATGCCCCTCGGCGGCGGCCTTGCCGTCATAGCGCACGGCGATAGGCAGGAAATGGAACTGGATATCCGGGTACTCGACCCCCGGTTTCGAGCGGACGAACGCGCAGCTTTCAAACTGGTTGCTCGCGCCCAAGCCGGTCTTGGTGAACAACCACTGCGCCCCGATGACCGCTTTGCTGAACAGATTCCAGTGCTTGTACAGCGTGATGGGCTGCAACGAGGCCTGCTGGATATACAACTCCATATGATCCTGTAGGTTTTGCCCCACTCCGGCCCGGTCGGCGACCACTTCGATCCCGTGTTCGGCCAGATGCGCAGCGGGGCCGATACCCGACAGCATCAGCAGCTTTGGCGAATTGATCGACGAGGCGGAAACCACCACCTCCCGCCGCGCCTTTACCACCGAGATCACGCCCCCGCGCTCGACCTCCACCCCCGTCGCCCGCCCGTCCTCGATGACGATCCGGCGGGCAAGGCATTGATGCATCGTCAGATTCGCGCGTTTCAGCGCCGGGCGCAGATACGCATTGGCCGTCGACCAGCGCCGCCCCCGGTAGACCGTCTGCTCGAAAGGGCCGAACCCCTCCTGCTTCTCGCCATTGTAATCGTCCGTCGTCTCGAACCCCGCCTGCTCGCCCGCCCGCACGAACGCCTCGAATAGCGGATTCTTGCGCGGCCCCCGCGTCACATGCAGCGGACCATCCGTGCCGCGCCATTCCTTATCGCCGCCATGCCCACCGGAATGCCAATGCTCCATGCGCTTGTAATAGGGCAGCACGTCCGCATAGGACCACCCATCCGCCCCGCTTTCGGCCCAGTGGTCGAAATCCTTGGCGTGGCCGCGCACATAGACCATTCCGTTGATCGAGGACGACCCACCGATCACCTTGCCGCGTGGACAGGGCAAGCGCCGCCCGCCCAGATGCTGCTCCGGGTCGGAATAGAACCCCCAATCGTATCGGCTCATATTCATGGGATAACTCAGCGCCGCTGGCATCTGAATGAACGGCCCCATATCGGTGCCGCCATGCTCCAGCACGATGACCGAATGCCGCCCGTCTTCCGACAACCGCGCGGCAAGGGCACCCCCGGCAGAGCCGGACCCGATGATGACGTAATCTGCTTCCATGCCGCCAAGGATAGAGCCGCCGCGCCACCCTGTCCAAAAGGGAGACGACACGTATCAATAATTTTGCGACCTACCAGCGCGGCAAGCGCCCTGTCTACGCAATCGGATCGAACCACGACATCGGAAATTTAGCGTCCGGTGAGTTGCCGCTCATAATCCATATGTCCATGCAGAATGGCTTCTACGGTCACGACCCGCGCGGCATCGTCCACCGTGTAGAAGATCAGATGCGCCTTATGCGTCACGCGCCGATAGGCGTGGCCATCGATCATGACCTGCGCGTAGCGCTTCGGCCAGAAATCCAAGGACCGTATGACCGACCGGAGTTCTTGGATATATCCCAGCCGCTGCATCTTCGAGTAGCGGTCGGCATTGGCCAATCCGATATCTTGCAAATGTCGTTCGGCACGGGCGGCAATGACGACGGAATAATCAGCCATCGCCAGAAAGAACAGCCGCTTCCACGCGGTCGAACGCTTCATCGGCGGGCGAAACGCGACCATTCAGCCGATCCTCGCGCCCGGCGGCGAGTTCACGCTCGACATAAGCCCGGTAGGTATCGCTGCGCATCCCGGCGTCGAAATCACCATCGGCGCGTTCTTCGACCATAAGATCACGCAATGCCTGCACGATCCGCGCCTGTCGTTCAGGGGGCAAAGCACGCATGTCGTCGATAACAGCGTCGAGGTTTTCTACGATATCCATGCCTCATGGATACAACACGGCGGCCCGCATTTCTACCCAATCGTCCGCCGCAACACATCCACCCAGTTCCCCCGGCAAATCCTCTCCACCAGCGCCTCCCCATATCCCGCATCGCGCATCGCCTGCACCAGCGCGGGCAGACCGGCGGCATCGCCGATGCCCGCCGGGATCAGCGCCCCGTCGAAATCAGACCCCAGCGCCACGCATCCCTCGCCCATCGTCTCGATCATCACGTCGAGATGGCGGATCATCGTCGTCAGCGGCGTGTCGGATATCCGCCGCCCATCCTCGCGCAGAAAGCCCACCGCGTAGTTCAGCCCCATCACCCCCCGGCTCTCGCCAATCGCCCGCATCTGCCAATCGAGCAGGTTTCGCGAGGATGCCGACAGGGTATGGACGTTGGAATGGGTCGCCACCAGCGGCGCATCGGTGATCGCGGCGACATCGCGAAAACCGGCTTCGTTCAGATGCGCGAGATCGACCATGATCTCCAGCGCATTGCACCGTCGCACCAAGGCTTTCCCCTCCTCCGTCAGCCCGTACCCATGATCCGGGCCGGAGGGGAAACGGAACGGCACGCCCTGCCCAAAGCTGTTCGCCCGCGACCAGACCGGCCCCAGCGAGCGCAGCCCGGCGGCGTGCAACACGTCGAGTTCCGCCAGATCAGGCCCGATCGCCTCGGCCCCCTCGATATGCATCACCGCCGCCAGCGCCCCGGCCTCCTGTGCCACCTCGATATCCCCCGCATTCCGGCACAGGCGGATCGCATCGGGGCGTATGGTGGTCATGCGGATCAGGATCGACGCCATCTCCAGCGTCACCTTGCGCGCAAAGGCCGTGTCCACCGGCCCGATAGGCGGCTCGTGCACCACACCACCATCATCGCCATCGCCGATCACCTTCGGCTCCACTTCCCCCGGCACGTAGATCGCGAAGAACCCGCCCACGAGGCCACCCGCACGGGCGCGGGGCAGATCGACATGGCCCTCGCCGTCCCCATCGAGGAACCGCCGCCCCTCGAAATCGCGCGCCCGCCACAGCCGCAGCAGCGTATCGTTATGGCCGTCGAAGACAGGTTGCATGGCGTATTCCGACTTGATGCAGGACGAAGGATCGCCCAAGGCTAATGTAAATCGCGATTATGCTGAATCGCCAAGCGCCCTGTTCAGGGCAACTCTTGGCGCGCAACATGGCTCAGAGTGATCGCAAATCGCTATAGGCGATGGACCCATCGAAGGACAATGCCCGTGCAACTCGACATCGCCCTCGCCACCGACCCCCGTGATATCGGCGTCTGCATGGCCCTGCGCCGGGCGGTCTTCATCGACGAGCAGGGCGTGGCCGAGCATGAGGAGATCGATGGCGAAGACGATGCCTGCACCCATGTCCTCGCCCGGTTCGGCGCGGTTCCGGCGGGGGCGGCGCGCTATCGCTATCTGATGGATAACGGCGCGCATTACGCCAAGATTCAGCGCGTCTGCGTCCCCGTAGGATTGCGCGGCCACGGCGTCGGCGCAGCGGTGATCGGCTTTATCGTCGAGCAGGTGCGCGCAGAAAAGCGCACCCGGCTTGTCCGCCTCGGCGCGCAGACCCACGCCCTCGCCTTCTACCGCAAGCTGGGGTTCCGCGAATATGGCGAGGAATACGACGACGCGGGCATTCCTCACAGGGACATGGAGATGAAACTGCGCTGAACCGGTTTGCCCCTCCATGCGCCGTCAGGGTGCCTTGACATTGCTGCACCGCAATCGCACCGTTGGATGGTCACTGGATCGAGGCGGGCCACTCCCGCTTCCTCGTGCAAGGAGAATTCCGATGAAATTCAGCAAGACCGCTAGCCTGCTCTCGGCTGCTGCCCTCGCCCTCGCAATCGGCGCGACCGCCCCCGCATGGGCCGATACCCCCAAGGATACACTGGTCGTCGCCGACAAGATCGACGATATTGTCTCCATCGACCCGGCGGAATCCTTCGAATTCTCCGGCAACGACATGCTCAACAACATCTACGACACGCTGGTCGAGCTGGACCCGTCGAACCTCGGCCCGCTGGTGCCGGGTCTGGCGACGGAGTGGTCGCTGGCCGATGACGGCGTCACCTACACCTTCAAGATTCGCGAGGGCGTCACGTTCCATTCCGGCAATCCGGTCACGGCGGAGGACGCCGCCTTTTCGCTGCAACGCGCTGTCATCCTCAACAAGACGCCGTCCTTCATCCTCAACCAGTTCGGTTTCACCGCCGAGAACGTGGCCGAAAAGATCAAGGCAACGGGCGACATGGAACTGACCATCGTTACCGACCAGCCCTACGCACCATCGTTCTTCTACAACTGCCTGACGGCGGTGGTCGCCTCCATCGTCGATAAGAAGACGGTCATGGAGAACGAGGCAGATGGCGACATGGGCTACGAATGGCTCAAGACCAACACTGCCGGTTCGGGCGCGTATAAACTGCGCGTGTTCAAACCCTCCGACAGCTACGTGCTGGAGCGTGCGGGCGAGTACTGGCGCGGTGACGTACCGATGAAGCGCGTCTTCGTCCGCCACGTCGCCGAACCCGCCACCCAGCGCCTGCTGCTGGAACGCGGCGATATCGACGTCGCCCGCAAGCTGACCCCGGTGGATATCGCTGGCATCGCGGATAATGACGACCTCACGGTCAATGACGAGGTGCGTGGTCGCCTGATGTACGTGGCGATGAACCAAAAGGTCGAGCCGCTGAACGATCCGAAGGTTATCAAGGCGATCAAACACCTGATCGATTACGAGGGCATGGCGAACAGCTTCCTCAAGGGACAATACACGGTTCACCAAGCCTTCCTGCCCGCCGGTTTCTTGGGCGCATCGACCGAAACGCCCTACAAATTCGACGTGGAAGGCGCGAAAGCCCTGCTCGCAGAGGCCGGGGTCGAGGGCATGAAGATCCGCATCTTCGTCCGCAACGATCAGGACCGGCTGGAGATGGCGCAGTCCTTCCAGAACACGCTGGGACAGGCCGGGATCGAGGCGGAGCTGCGCACCGGCACCGGCAAGGAAATCTTAGGCGAATACCGCGCACGCAAGCACGACATCTATCTGGGTGCATGGGGTCCGGATTATCCCGACCCCCACACCAATGCCGACACCTTCGCCCGCAACCCGGATAATTCCGACGAGGGCAAGCATACCGGCATCCTCGCATGGCGTAACGCATGGCCCGCGACCGAGGTCAACGACATGACCAACGCCGCCGTGCTGGAGAAGGACAGCGACAAGCGGGCGGAGATGTACATGGAAATCCAGCGCCTCCACCAAGAAACCTCGCCCTTCGCGCCGATGTTCCAAAAGATCGAGCAGGTCGCAACGCGCAACGGCGTCGAAAACCTGTCCCTCGGCGGCTCGATCCACTCGGTCTTCTACTGGCCGACGACGAAGTGAAACGCTCGCGTTTCATCCCGGACGACCGCCTAGCGGTCGATCCGGGATCTTTAACGGAACGCATCCCGCCCCGCTCGTCCGGGGCGGCACCCCCTCACCGAGAGCCACCCCACCATGCTCGATGCCATCACCCGACGGATCGCAAGCTTCGCGAGCAGAGGGGTCGACGCGCTGAACCCGCCGACTGTCGAGGAATATTTCGCCGCGCGGCCTTGCGAGAACCGGCGCGATTATCTCTACGGCGTGCTGAACGTCATCAACGGCAATACCGCAACGCTGCTCACCCATATCTCCGCGATGATCGCCGTGTTGGGCATCATGCTCATCATCTTTCAGGACGCGGTCTATACCAAGCTGTTCGTGATGGCCGAGATGCTGGCCTACACGGCCCTCGCCGTTCTATGTGTCTTCAACATGCGGATGAAACGACGGCTCACCAAACATACCGACAAGACGCCGCTGACGATCTACGAATCCTATCTGCGCCGCCGCTACATCTACCAATTCTGCGTCGACGGTGTTCTTTACGTGACGATTTTCTTCTTCATCACCGTAATCGTCCACATGCTGGGGGTCGCGCTGGCGTGACGGTCATTCGCCTTGCGCGACAGTTTCGCCCGTGCAGTACTGACACCGCAAACCCTCCACCCATCGAGGCGACATGGCAGCGACAGACGTGAACGACCTCGACGACACCCCCGGCCCCCACCGCGCCGCGCGAGCCTTCGCGCTGGTCAAAAGCATCGCCTCGCTGGCCGTGACCCTCGCCGTCACCATCCTCGGCCTCCTGGCCATCACCTTCATCATCGGGCGGGTCGTGCCCATCGACCCGGTTCTGGCCGTCCTCGGCGAGCGCGCCACCGCCGAACAGGCCGAAGCCGCCCGCGAGGCGATGGGCCTGAACGAGCCGCTATGGTATCAATTCGCCCTCTATGTCCGCGATGCGGTGCAGTTCGATTTCGGCAAATCCACCCTCACCTCGCGCCCCGTGATCGAGGATATCGCGCGGGTCTTCCCCGCCACGCTGGAACTGGCCACCATCGCCACGATCTTCGGCGTTCTGCTCGGCATCCCTGCGGGCGTCTTGGCCGCGACGAAACCGGGTAGCTGGATCGACCAGCTCGTGCGGTTGATCGGCCTCATGGGCTATTCCATGCCGATCTTCTGGCTGGGGCTGATGGGCTTGCTGGTCTTCTACGGACAGCTCGGCTGGGTCGGCGGGCCGGGGCGGCTCGATACCTCCTACGAGTTCATGTACGACCTCGACGTGCCGCGCGTGACCGGCGCGATCCTGATCGACACGGCGCTGGCCGGCGCATGGGATATCTTCCGCAACGCCCTGACCCATATCATCCTGCCCGCCGCCGTCCTCGGCTACTACTCGATGGCCTATATCAGCCGGATGACACGCTCCTTCATGCTGGAGCAACTGTCGCAGGAGTACATCACGACCGCGCGGGTGAAGGGAATGCCGGAATGGCGGGTCGTCTGGGTCCATGCCCTACGCAACGTCATGGTACCGCTCATCACCGTGATCGCGCTATCCTACGCGAACTTACTCGAAGGGTCGGTGCTGACCGAAACGGTCTTCGCATGGCCGGGGCTTGGCCTCTACATCACCAACGCCCTGTTCTCGGCGGATATGGCGGCGGTGATGGGGGGGACGATCTGCGTCGGGCTGGTCTTCATCGTGCTGAACCTCCTGTCAGACGTATTGTATCGCTTCGTCGATCCGAGGGCGCGGTCGTGAGGATAACTACAGCCTCGAACCAATCTCCGATTGAAAGCCACCCCTCCCCTGCCCTCCCCCCGCCATGCGGGGAGAGGGAGCGATGGGTCGCGACAATAGTGCGAACTGCCCCTCCCCCCGCTTGCGGGGGGAGGCTGGGAGGGGGGTGTTTCCACCTCGCGCCGTCGTCGGGAGCGACTCGATGAACGCCCTCCGCCGCGACTGGCTGCTCGACCCCAACCCCGCCTCGCACGGACAGGCACGCTTGGGCCAGTTCTACCTTGGCTGGCTACGGCTGATCCGCAATCCGCTGGCGGTAATCGGGCTGGTCATCATCGGCCTGCTGATCTTCATGGCCGTCTTCGCCCCCTTAGTCGCCACCCACGACCCCATCGCGCAGAACCTCGGCAACCGCCTGCAACCGCCCTTCTCTTCCGGCCATCTGCTCGGCAGTGATGAGTTCGGGCGCGATATCTACAGCCGCATCGTCTACGGCTCGCGCGTCACGCTTTACATCGTGCTGCTGGTCACCCTGACCGCGCCGGTCTTCGGCCTGCTGATCGGCACCGTCGCCGGATATTTCGGCGGGTGGATCGACACGGTACTGATGCGCCTGACCGATATCTTCCTCGCCTTCCCCCGCCTTATCCTTGCGCTGGCCTTCGTGGCGGCACTAGGACCGGGCATCGGCAACGCAGTGCTGGCCATCGCCCTGACCGCGTGGCCCCCTTACGCACGGGTGGCACGGGCCGAGACACTGACGGTGCGCAAATCCGACTATATCGCCGCCGTTCAACTTCAAGGGGCCGGGTCGGGCCGCATCCTCTTCAGCCATATCGCCCCGATGTGCGTGCCTTCGGTCATCATCCGCGTGACGCTGGACATGGCCGGCATCATCC
The DNA here is from genome assembly GCA_937974055.1 of uncultured Neomegalonema sp. Taxonomy (GTDB): domain Bacteria; phylum Pseudomonadota; class Alphaproteobacteria; order Rhodobacterales; family Rhodobacteraceae; genus JAHDDY01. Next base: position 10,279 of record CALJIU010000037.1, read on the forward strand.
TCACCGCCGCCGGTCTGGGTTTTCTGGGTCTGGGCGCACAGCCCCCCCTGCCCGAATGGGGGCTGATGATCTCGTCGGGGCGGAAATTCATGTTCGATTTCTGGTGGGTCGCGGCGATGCCGGGGCTGGCGATCTTCATCGTATCGCTGGGATTCAACCTGCTGGGCGACGGCCTGCGCGACGTGCTCGACCCACGGGGGACGGGCAAATGAGCCTGCTCGAAATCGAAAACCTGCGCGTATCCTTCGACACCGAGGCCGGACCCGTCGAGGCGGTGCGCGGTATCAGCTTTGGCGTGAATCGCGAGCGGGTCGCCATCGTCGGCGAGTCCGGCTCCGGCAAGTCCGTCACGGGCCGCTCGATCCTGCGGCTGGTCCGCCCACCGGGCCGGGTCACCGCCGATACCCTGCGCTTCGACGGGCAAGACCTCTTGTCCCTCTCCGAACGCAAGATGCGCGCGATCCGGGGCCAGCGCATCGCGATGGTGATGCAGGACCCGAAATTCGCCCTTAACCCCGTGATGACCATCGGCGACCAGATGACTGAGGGTCTGCGCCGCCGCGACGGCCTCAGCCGCCGCAAAGCCACCGCCCGCGCCATCGACATGCTCGCCGCCGTGCAGATACGCGACGGCGAACGGGTCATGCGCGCCTATCCGCACGAAATGTCCGGCGGCATGGGCCAGCGCGTGATGATCGCCATGATGCTGATCCCCGACCCCGACCTCCTCATCGCCGACGAGCCGACCTCGGCCCTCGACGTCACGGTACAGGCCGAAGTGCTCGCCATCCTCGATGATCTGGTCAAGGAACGCGGCATGGGATTGATCTTCATCAGCCACGACCTGCGGCTTGTGTCGCGCTTCTGCGACCGTGTGCTGGTAATGTATCTGGGCAAGATCGTCGAACGCCTCGACGCCCGCGATCTGGAATCGGCGCAACACCCGTACACGCGCGGCCTGCTCAACTGTCTGCCAAGCATTGGCGGGGATCGCAGCGCATTACCGGTACTGGATCGGGATGCGGCATGGGCGGAATGATGGACACGACTTCAAGGACTGCCCTGCCCCCTCTCCCCACGAAGTGGGGGGAGGGCTGGGGAGGGGGGTGCCTCCGTCCGAAACGACGTCGCGATTGGCAAGACCCCCCTCCCAGCCTCCCCCCGCAAGCGGGGAGAGGGGCAGATCGCGCAGGGAATCTACCATGCTGATCGAAATCGACGACCTCTCCGTCACCTTCGGCAAGGGCCGCGATGCGGTGCGGGCCGTGCGCGGTGTCTCCTTCGCCGTGAACGCCCGTGAGAGCTTCGGCCTCGTCGGCGAATCCGGGTCGGGGAAATCCACCATCCTGCGCGCCATCTGCGGCATGGCCCCCGTCACCGGCGGCGAGCTCCGCATCGACGGCGTGCCGCTGCCCAAACGTCGGTCGAAAGCCTTCTCCCGCCGCATCCAGATGGTGTTTCAAGACCCCTACGCCTCCCTGCACCCCAAGCGCAGCGTCGATGCCACCCTCGCCGAACCCCTCGCCATCCACGGCATCAAGGGCCGCGACGAGCGGGTGGTGCAGGCCATGACCGATGTCGGCCTCGACCCCCGTTTCCGCTTCCGCTTCCCGCATCAACTATCGGGCGGACAGCGCCAGCGCGTCGTCATCGCCCGCGCCCTGATGCTCGAACCTGAAATCCTGCTGCTAGACGAGCCGACCTCCGCCCTCGACGCCTCGGTACAGGCCGAAGTGCTGAACCTCCTGTCCCGCATCCGCGAGGAGCGCAACCTCACCTACCTGATGGTCAGCCACGATCTGGCCGTGATCGACCACATGTGCGACCGCCTCGCCGTGATGAAGGATGGCCGCGTGGTCGAGCAATTGAACCGCTCCGCCCTCGCCTCCGGCGACGTGCGCGAAGACTACACCCGCACCCTCTTCGCCGCCAGCGCGCATGAGGTTGCACCCTGACCCCCACCATCCGAGAGGATCGAGCGATGCCACAGGTGTCCCTGAACGAAATCGAAAGCACCACCCGCACCGCCCTCGAACGGCACGGTGCCGCCCCGTGGATCGCGGCGGAGGTCGCCTGCGCCGTCCGCAAAGCCGAGGCGGTCGGCAACCGCATCTGCGGCCTCTACTACCTCGAAAGCTACTGCGCGCAGCTTCG
>CALJIU010000038.1 GCA_937974055.1 uncultured Neomegalonema sp.
GTCGCCCCCGCCTATGCCGCGACGCTGCCGAACCTGTTCTCGATGGAATGCTGGGGCGGGGCGACCTTCGACGTGGCCTATCGTTTCCTTCAGGAAGACCCGTGGCAGCGGCTGCGAGAGCTGCGTGCGGCGATGCCGAACCTGCTGACGCAGATGCTCGTGCGTTCCTCCAACGGGGTCGGCTACACCAATCTGCCCGATAATGTGGTGCAGTTGTTCATCGCCAAATCGGCGGATGCGGGGATGGATGTATTCCGCGTCTTCGACCCGCTCAACTGGGTCGAAAACATGCGCGTTGCCTGCGATGCGGTGCTGGAGACTGGGCGCATCCTAGAGGCGTCGTTTTGCTACACCGGCGATATCCACGATCCCGACCGGGCGAAATATTCGCTCAATTACTACGTCGAAATCGCGAAGGAACTCGAAGCCTTGGGCGCGCATATCCTGTGCATCAAGGATATGGGCGGGCTGGTAAAACCTGCCGCTGCAACGGCGCTGGTCAAGGCGCTGAAGAACGAAATCACGATCCCCATCCATTTCCACACGCATGATACCTCCGGCATCAGCGCGGCCTCGATTCTCGCGGCCAGCGATGCGGGGGTCGATGCGGCGGATGCAGCGATGGATGCCTTCTCCGGCCTCACCGCTCAACCCGCTATCGGCTCATTGGTCGAGGCGCTGCGCCGTCAACCGCGCGATACGGGGCTGGATATCGAAGCGATCCGGACGATCAGCGACTATTGGGAGGGGGTGCGCCGCGTCTATGCCGGGTTCGAGGCCGATATGCGCCATCCCACATCCGAGGTTTACCTGCATGAGATGCCGGGTGGGCAGGTGACGAACCTGCGCGCGCAGGCCCGTTCGATGGGGCTGGAGGAGCGCTGGAGCGAGGTGGCGCGCACCTATTCGGACGTCAACGCGATGTTCGGCGACATCATCAAGGTCACGCCGACCTCGAAGGTCGTGGGCGATATGACACTGGCGATGGTCGCCGCCGGACTGACCCGCGCCGATGTCGAAGACCCCGATACCGACGTATCCTTCCCGGATTCGGTGGTCGGCCTGATGCGTGGTGATCTGGGCCAACCCCCCGGCGGTTTCCCGGAAGTCATTCAGGCCAAGGTGCTCAAGGGCGATGCGCCGATTACCGTGCGCCCCGGCTCGCTGATGGACCCGATCGATCTGGAGGCGGCACGGGCGGAGGCGGCGGCGCAGGTGGATCGCGAGGTCGATGACGAAGACCTCGCCTCCTACCTCATGTATCCGAAAGTCTACCTCGATTACATGGCCCGGCGGCGCGATTATGGCCCCGTGCGCGTGCTGCCAACTTGGACATTCCTTTATGGTATGACACCGGGCGAGGAAATCTCGGTCGATCTTGAGGCGGGCAAAACGCTGCAAATCCGCTTGCAGACCGTATCCGATACGACCGAGGAGGGCGACGTCAAACTGTTCTTCGAGCTGAACGGCCAACCCCGCGTCATCCGCGTGCCAGACCGTTCTGCGGTGGCCGTGGCGGGACGGGCGGAGAAGGCGGATGTCGCGAATGAGCTGCATGTCGCCGCCCCGATGCCGGGGTCGGTCGCCTCGGTCGCCGTGACCGAGGGGCAAGTCGTGAAGGCGGGCGATTTGCTGCTCTCGCTCGAAGCCATGAAGATGGAAACCGCCATTACCGCCGACCGCGACGGCGAAATCGCGCGGGTCGTGGCGGGGCCGGGAACGCAGGTCGATGCAAAGGATTTGCTGATCGTCTACGCGGGTTAAGGGATGCGTATCGCCGTCATCGGTGCAGGCATCGTCGGTGTTTCGACCGCGCTGTGGCTGGCGCGGGATGGGCATGAGGTGACGGTGTTCGACCGGGTCGATCCCGGCGATCCTGCTCAGGCGAGCTATGGCAATGCGGGGCTGCTGGCGCGGTCGATGATCGTGCAGGTTCCGACACCGGGGCTGCTGCGCGCGGTGCCAAAGATGTTATTCGGCACGGATGGGCCGCTTTTCCTGAAATGGCGATACCTGCCGCGCTTGATGCCGTGGCTCGTGCCGTTCCTGCGGACGGGGGACGAGGCATCGGTGCGGCGGACCGCCGCCGCGCTGTCCGATCTGCTATTCGATGCCGTCGATCAACACCGTGCCATCGCGCGCGGGACGGCGGCAGAGCCGTTCATTGCGACCGGCGAATACACGTTTCTCTATCGCAACCGGGCGGCATATCTTGCCGAGGCACTCGATTTCGACATTCGCCGCGAACATGGCTTCACATGGGATGAGCTTGACCGCGCTGCGCTGCTCGAACGCGACCCTGCGCTGGGGCCGGAGGCTGGTTATGGCGCGACGATGCATGATCACGGATGGATCACCGACCCCGCCGCCTATGTCGCCGCGCTGTTCGATGCGTGTCGTGCGTTGGGCGCGGCGTTTATCCGCGCGGAGGTCGATGCGATCCGCCCCGATGGGCAGGGCGCACAGATCACGTACAACGGAGAGGAGCACCACTTCGATCAAGCGGTCATCGCATCGGGTGCATGGTCGCGCAAGCTGGCCGAAAGCCTTGGGCACCGTATCCCACTGGAGACGGAGCGCGGCTACCATGTCATGCTGCAAAACCCCAGTCACCGCCCGCCCCAGCCATATCTCATCGGCGCGGCCAAGTTCGGCATCACCCCAATGGCGCAGGGGCTACGATGCGCGGGGCTGGTTGAATTCGGCGGCCTTGATGCGCTGCCCTCCACCGCCCCCACAGACTTGTTCCGCCGCACCATTCGCCGCCTGTATCCCGGCATCGAATGGCAGGACGAAACAATCTGGATGGGTCATCGCCCCTCGACCATCGACAGCCTGCCGATGATCGGACAGAGCGCGCGCGCCAAGGGCATCCATTTCGCCTTTGGTGCACAGCATATCGGCATGACCTCCGGCCCCAAGACGGGCCGCCTGATTGCCGATCATATTGCTGGAAAGACGCCAAATATCGACATGACGCCCTTCAAGAGTGATCGCTTCGACGGATGAATTTCCGCTATTCGAGCGTCACGAAACTGCCGCCCGACAAGGTACTCAGCGTCCCGCCATTGATGACCGATAGTGGCTCGCCGCTCGTCAAAACCTGCGTATATGGATCGCTCGTCTCACTCAGCAGCACCGAGATAAACACGCGCCGTCCATCGCTCGCCGCCCCGATTCCGGCACGGGTATAGCGTGAATTCAGGATGTCGCCCATGCTCGTTCCCTGCTTTTGCCAAGAGCGCAGGGCCGCGCGCGACAGCGATGCGCCTTCCCAGACAATGCCGCCACTCGCTTCCCAGGCCAGCATTGTCAGCGCGCTGGTGCGGTTCGCGGGATCGTTCAGCACCCGGCGCAGCACCGGCTCGCCCTCGGTCGAGGCGGCGGGAAGGCCCCCGGCCCACAGCGTCGCCTCGGCGTGCGAGCGCGCTTCGCGGGCCAACGTCCCGTCCATCGCCAGCACTGGCAATCCCTGCTCGCCCCGCGCGTTGTTGAAGGTGGCCAGCGTCTCGCGCTCGACATCCCCCGTCAGGGTGTAAAGATCGGTGGGCGCAGTGGAATAAACCGCCCCCAGCCGCGCCGAAGCTGCATCGATCTGCGGCCTGCCATACAGCATCGTCACAAAGATCTGATCGGCGGCAACCGCTACACCGACGCCTGCTACCTGATAGCCGGGTTCGAGCAGGTTATCGCGGTGGCTAGGGCTGAGAATCCAATCCTCGGTGGCCTGCATCGACAGGCTGTTCGCCCGCCAGTCCAGCGCGCCCTGACCGGACCACAGATTTTCGCCAAGCTGTGCGTAGCGGAACTTATCCTCGGCGGGTAGGCGCTGTTCCAGCGTTTCCCCATCCGGCGCATCATGCGAGAAGAACGCCATATCGCGCATCTTCTGGCTAAAGCGGCGGGCGGCATCGGCCAGCGCCGGGTCCGGCGATAGCGTACCCAGCCCGACCTCGGCCCGGCGTGCATTGCCTTCGCGCATCACGGCGACGGCCAGCGCTTCCTCCAGCGCAAAGGGATCGGCGGGGCGCGGAGCATGACGGGCGACCTGTTCGGGGGTCAGCGTCAATTCGCGAATGAAAAGGTCCCCATCGGCCAGCGCGGCACCGCCACTGACACAAAGGAGAAGGGCCGCCATCGCGACCGAGCGCATTTCTTTAACCATACCGTTCCCCATACACCGTGTAGCCTATTCCAAGCAAGAAAGACGCCACGAAGAACGATCACGAAACGGCTAGAGCTTCCTGATTTCTGATTCAAGATTTCCCATGTGAAGGGGTGATAATGATGCCGTAAATGGATGCAAAATGTGCATCACATCACTCATTTTCGGGAAGCATGGGGTGCTATTCCGCTGCTGCGCCAATCAAATTCCGGAGATTTTCGCCCCCAGAACCTCGATAAACTGCGCCAACCATGCCGGATGAGCGGGCCATGCGGGGGCGGTCACGATCTGACCGTCGGTCACAGCATCCGTCACGGGCAGATCGACATAGGTTGCGCCAGCCAGACGCACTTCGGGCGCGCAGGCGGGATAAGCTGATATCTTCCTGCCATGCAGGGCACCCGTCTTCGTCGCGGCCAGAATTTGTGCGCCATGGCAAACCGCAGCAACGGGTTTACCACTCGTCAGAAAATGATCGACGATTGCCATGACGCGCTCATCCAGACGCAGATATTCAGGGGCGCGGCCACCGGGAATGATCAACCCCGCATAGTCTTCGGAACGCACCGCGTCGAAATCATGGTTCAGCGCGAAGTTATGGCCCGGTTTTTCGGTATAGGTCTGGTCGCCCTCGAAATCATGAATCGCGGTCTTGACCATATCGCCCGACTTTTTGTCCGGGCAGACGACATGCACCTTGAACCCGACCATCTGCAACGCCTGAAACGGCACCATCAATTCGTAATCCTCGACGAAATCCCCGGCGAGCATGAGCAACTTCTTGGACATCGAGCTATTCCTGACGTGGATTTCAGCGTCGTTCGACTGGTAGGCGGGGTTTTGCGGTTGAGCGGGCGCATCCGTGGTATAGGCCGAATCCAGAAGCGCCGACCGCATCACGAAATCTGCCGTGGCCCGGTTACAGGCGATGGCCGTCTGGTGCAGCGTCGAGATACGCATGAGCGCCTTCACATCGACGTCATGGGGCAGCGATGCGAGCGGATCGGTGAAGAAGATCAGCACGTCGAGCCGCCCCTCGGCGATCATCGCTCCGAGTTGCTGGTCCCCTCCCATCGGTCCACTTTTTAGCAGATTGATCTTCAACCCGGTGGCCTCCGCGACGCGGCTACCGGTCGTGCCGGTCGCCCAGAGTTCGTGCTGAGACAGCGAGGTCACTTCCTTCTTGGCCCAAGCGATAATCGCATCCTTCTGGCAATCATGCGCCACCAGAGCGATCCGCTTGCGTGGTTTCATGTCAGCCATGGGATGAAGCCTCGATAGGGGTGCGGCTACCCAGATGTTCGAACAAGCGCGCAACCGCCTCCGCGCCGGGGTCTTTGTGACCGCGCAAACGCTCGGCATTGATGTAGGAGGAGCGTCCGGCATTGGCCCGCTCCAAGGTTGCCGTATGATCTGCGCCAGCGCGGGCGGCGGCGGCGGCGGCCTTGACACCATCGCCCAAGGCATCCAGCGCCGGAGCGAGGGCATCCACCATCGTGCGGTCCCCCTTCTGCGCGCCACCGATCTGTTGCATCCGCTCCAGCCCGATCTTCAGCGCATCGCGCATCGAATGGCCACTCGCAGCAGCATCGCCCGCCGCCGTGAACAGGATCGCGAGCAGAACACCGGACGAGCCGCCCATCGTCTGGCTCAGTTCCTGCCCAATGGCGCGGTAGAGTTGCGTATGGTCGGCCAGTGGCAGCGCATCGATCGAACCGATGAGGGCACGCGACGCTCCCGCAAGGGTGGACCCCGTGTCCCCGTCCCCGGATTGAGCGTCGAGGGCGTTCAAATCGTCTTCTGCGTCGATGAAGACCTCGCAGCAGGTGCGCAGGAACGCCGCCGTTTGTGGATGCGCCGATGGCAGCGGTTTGATCGGGATCAACCCATCAGGCAGCGGCACCGGCTCGATGGTGGCGAGGGAATGGCACCCCGGCCATGCAGCAAGGGGCGTCTTCTCGGTCAGCAGACCGAAGCTCTGGTCATCCACCGGGCAGAGCGATACCGAAAAGCCCTGCATGTCCAGCGCCGTCATCATGGGTGCAGGCCCAACCATCAAGGCGATGCGGTCTGCGATGACGGAACCGGCCAGTTCATTCGCGAGCACGGCCATTTCCAGCGCCGACGCCCCGCCGAGGTTGTTGAGCAGCGCGACATGCGGGCCGGGGGCCATCTTGGCGTGCAGGCGGTCGATGATCTTGCTCATCGCGTCCTTTGCGGAGCCGAAATCGATCTGCTCTACCCCGGCCTCGCCGTGGATGCCAAGGCCCAGTTCGGCTTTGCCTGCCGCGATGCGGTCCTGCTTCGGCGAGCCGGGGACGGTGCAGGTATCGAGCGACATCCCAAGGCTGATGGTTCCGCCGATCACCTTGCGAGCCACCGCCGCAACATCCGAAAGCGGCGCGCCCTGCTCGGCCAGCGCTCCGGCGATCTTGTGCACGAACAACGTACCTGCCACGCCGCGCGGCTGCGCCAGATCGGGCAATGCGATATCGTCATCGACGATCACCATCTCGACCGCCAGCCCGAAGGCACGCGCCCGCTCGGCGGCGAGGCCGAAATTCAGCCGGTCACCCGTATAGTTCTTGACGATCAGAAGGCACCCGCCTTCGCCCGTCACCGCCAGAATGCCCGCCAGCACGGCATCGACCGAAGGTGAGGCGAAGACATCGCCGCATACCGCCGCCGTCAGCATCCCTGTGCCGACAAAACCTGCATGGGCCGGTTCATGCCCCGAACCGCCACCGGAGACGAGCGCGACCTTCGAGCGGTCGATCTCCTTGCGGGTAACGACGCGAATATGTGGGTATCCGTCTAGGCGCACGAGCGTACCGCCCGATGCGCGGACGACCCCGTCTATCGCCTCCGTGACGATGTCTTCTTTCTTGTTGATAAACTGCGTCATAGAAGCCTCCTCAGGAAATACGGGTGCCAGCGGCGTCGAAGTAAAACGGGCGCTCAGGGCGGATCGCAATGATGTCGCCGGGTTTCAGGGTCGTGTGCGGATCGGTGACGGTGATCAGGTCGTGATTGCGGAAGGATAGATGCAGCCGCGTCTGGTCACCGAGGCGTTCGATGCGCATCACCTGACTCTCTTGCCCCTCGCCTTGCCGTATCTGTTCGGGGCGCAGGCCGATGCTCGTCGCCCGTGCCGGGGCATCGCCAAAGACATCGGCGGGCAAGATATTGATGCGCGGCTGGCCAAGACGGCTGGCGGCATAGATGCTGACAGGGTTCTCGTACAACTCGCGCGGGGTGCCGAACTGGACCAGACGCCCCTCGTCGAGCACGCCGACATGGGTGGCCATCGTCATCGCCTCGACCTGATCATGGGTCACATAGAGGAACGTCGCGCCAAGGCTGGCCTGAATGCGTTTCAACTCGATCCGCAGGTCGGCGCGCAGTTTCGCGTCGAGGGAACTGAGCGGTTCGTCCATCAGATAGACGCTGGGCTGGCGCACCAATGCCCGCCCGATGGAGACGCGCTGCATCTCGCCCCCCGATAGCGCCGTCGATTTGTTATCGAGCTTATGGGAGATTTGCAGCACTTCGGCCACCTCGCCGATCTTCCGGTCGATCTCGGCCTTTGGCGTATTCAGCAGCGAGGATTTCAGCGGGAAGGCCAGATTATCGCGCACGGTCAGGTGCGGATAGAGCGAGTATTGCTGAAACACCATTGTCACGTCGCGCTGCGCCGGGGTCAGGCCATCGACGGAATGCCCCCCGATGGATATCTCGCCCTGGTCCGGCACATCGAGACCCGCGACCATGCGCAGCGTCGTGGTCTTGCCCGCCCCGGTGGGGCCGAGCAGCACGACGAACGCGCCATCCTCGACGTGCAACGTCACATCCCGCAGGGCATGGTGCGCGCCGAATGATTTCGAGACGCCTTTCAGCAGAACCTCAGCCATTTCCGAGCACCCCCATATTGGCGTGTGATTTCAGCGCGCGGCCACTTGCGGCATCGAACAGCGTGACAGTGCGTGGATCGAAGGCCAGCCCTGTCGTCTCGCCCGGTGACACGATGGTTTCGGCATCAATGCGCGCTTTCAGCTTGCCATTCGGCGTATCGAACGTGACGATCTGAGTCGTGCCGAGATATTCCGCCGCCTCGACCCGGCCCCTGTAGGGCGCATTGTCCGATAGCGTCACATGCTCCGGGCGCACACCGAAGACCAAGTTGCCCGCCGCACCCTCGTTCTGTTGCGGGATTGCGAACCGCGCGCCGCCGAATTCCACCGCTTGCGCGCCCTCTTGCACCGCGCCATCGAAATGCAGCACGTTCATGGGGGGCGAGCCGATGAAATTCGCCACGAACATCGTCGCGGGCCAGTCGTAAATGTCCTGTGGCACGCCAAACTGTTCGATCACGCCATGATTCATCACGACGATCTTGTCGCCCATCTGCATGGCTTCGAGTTGGTCATGCGTGACATAGACCGTGGTGGCGTTCATCCGGTCATGCAGTGCGCGCAACTCCTCGGACATATGCTCGCGGAACTCCGCATCCAGCGCGCCGAGCGGTTCGTCCATCAGGAAGCATTTCGGATCGCGCACAATGGCTCGCCCCAATGCCACGCGCTGGCGGTCACCGCCAGACAGGCCACCGACGGGCGTATCCAGAATATCCTCGATCCCCAAGATGTTTGCCACTTCGGCGACCTTGGCCTTCACCTGCGCCTTTTTCATCCCCTGGCTGATAAGCGGGTAGGAGATGTTGCCGCGCACGTTCAGATGCGGATACAGCGCGAACATCTGGAAGACGAAAGCGATATCGCGCTGGGATGCGGGCTTCTGGCCCACCTCCTCGCCGTCGATATAGATCTCGCCGGAGGTCGGTAGCTCCAACCCTGCGATCATACGCAGCGTGGTGGTCTTGCCGCAGCCGGATGGACCCAGCAGCATGAAAAACTCGCCATCCTCGATGGTGAAGGACGAGGATTGCACGGCGGTGAAATCGCCGAATTCCTTGCGCACGTTTTTGATGATGATCTGCGCCATGCCTCTACTCCGGGAAATGACTGACGATGATGAACATCACCGTGCCGATGAGAGTGACGATGAACGAATACGTGTAGAGTACCATCACGAACGGCTGCATCAGCATGAAGACGCCGAGCGCGATCAGGATCGTTGCCAGCATTTCCCACGGGCCGCGCCGGAAACGAAAGAGTCCGCCAATAAATCCGGTCATTTGCGTACCGCCCCGAATGTAATCCCGCGCAGCAGGTGCTTGCGCAACAGGATGGTGAAGACCATGACTGGGACGAGGAAGATGGTCGCCCCGGCGGCGACGGCGGGCCAGTCCTTGCCCCCCACGCCGATGATGGTCGGGATGAAGGGTGGCGCGGTCTGGGCCGTGCCGGAGGTCAGCAGCACCGCGAAGGCGTATTCGTTCCATGCGAAAATCAGGCAGAAAATGGCAGTCGAGGCAATCCCGGTGGCCGCCTGTGGCAGCACGACCTTCGTGAAGGCCTGCATCCGTGTATAGCCGTCGATCAGCGCCGCCTCCTCGTATTCCACGGGTATCTCGTCGATGAACCCCTTCAGCAGCCAGACAGAGAGAGATAAGTTCACCGCCGTGTAGAGTAATATCATCCCCAGATGCGTGTCGTTCAGTCCGATCTGGCGGAACATCAGAAAGATGGGGATCGACACCGCAATCGGTGGCATCATTCGGGTGGACAGGATGAAGAACAGCAGATCATCTTTCAGCGGCACTCGAAAGCGCGAGAACGCATAGGCGGCGGCGGTGCCGAGCAACATGCACAGGGCCGTCGAGCCAAACCCGATGATGACGGAGTTCAGGAAGCGCTGGCCGTAGCGGCTCTCCCCCGAAATGACCATGCCCTTCTCGCGAACGATCTCGTCGTACCACGTCTCAGGTGGGCCAGCTTCCTCCAGCATTTCGGGCGTTGCCCGCGTGCGCTCGGTGAACAGGTTGACGTAGCCCTCCATCGTTGGCTCGAAAACCACCTTCGGAGGATAGGCGATCGCGTCCGAGGGGGACTTAAACCCTGTCGCTACGATCCAGAGCAGCGGCATGATCGTGATGATCGCGTAGAGGATTACGAGCGTTCCGGCGAACCACTTGGTCCGGGATGACGGTTCGGTGACGGAAAAACTCATCGTTCTTTCACCTTGTTGAGCGCCTTCACATAGATCGAGGCGAGACCGAAGACGGTGACGAACAGGACCACGGCATAGGCGGAGGAATAGCCCGTGCGCCATTTCTCGAACGCCTCGCGCTTGAGGTCGATGGAGGTGAGCGTAGTGGTGTTACCCGGCCCACCGCCTGTAAGCTGCACGACCAGATCGAACATCTTGAAATTCTCGATCCCCCTGAACAACACTGCCAGCATCAAAAACGGTAGGACCATGGGGATCGTGATCGTCCAGAACTGCCGCCATTTCGACGCCCGGTCACATTCTGCGGCCTCGTAGATCGAGTCCGGTATCGAGCGCAGCCCCGCAAGGCAGATCAGCATCACGAACGGCGTCCACATCCACGTATCGGCGATCACGATGGCCCAAGGGGCAAGATGCACATCCCCGATCATCGAGAAGCTGGCCGGGTCGGCCCCGGTGAAGAATGCGACCACGTAGTTGAACAGACCGATCTGCGGCTGGTACAGGAACGTCCAGAAATTGCCGACCACGGCGGGGGACAACATCATCGGGAAGACGATGATCGTCGTCCACAGGTCATTGCCCCGGAATTTCTTGTTGATCAGATAGGCGATGGTAAAGCCGATCAGCACCTGAATCGCGATGGTCCAGAACAGGAAATGCGCCGTCGCCTGCATCGTCGACCAGATATCGCTGTCGTTCAGGATGCGTTCATAGTTGCGCAGCCCGACCCATTCGACATCCCGGTTCGGACGGTTGACGCGGAAATTCGTAAAGCTGAGACGGATTGTCCAGATCAGCGGAAAGATATTGACGGCGAGCAGCAGAAAAATCGTCGGTGCAATGAAAATCCACGCGATTGCGCGGTCGGACAGCCCCCGGACACGCTTCGCAACACCCTGCGGCGTCCCTGCGGCAATCCGGTCTATCGGGGTGTTTGACATACCATGGCCTTTGCGGTCGCACGCCATCGCCGCCTCGGAACATCCGTGGCGTATGGCTTATCGATTACGATACGAAAGAAAGTGCCGGTGAGCACCCATCATCGATTCCCACCGGCAAGGGGGGTCAGGCCGTAGCCTGACCGGGGGGAAACCCTAGAGTTTTCCTTCGTCCTCGAAGACTTCGATCCAGTCCTTGAGCAGACCGTCGAGCGCCTCGCGGGCCGTGCCATCGCCAGCGATGACATAGTTATGCGTCCGTTCCTGCATCGCGATCAG
>CALJIU010000039.1 GCA_937974055.1 uncultured Neomegalonema sp.
GAGGCGGCCTTCGACTACCTCGCCGGACAGGACCGCATGGTCGCCGAAGCCGCCGCCGTGCTGAAGGCCCGCCCCGAAGAACTCGCCGAGCGCACCCGCGCCCTGATCGACGAACGCCGCGCCCTCCAGAACGAGGTCGCAAGCCTCAAGAAACAACTCGCCCTCGCCGGTCCCGCCGATGGGGATGGGGGGGATGCGACCAAGACCCTCGCGGGGATGGCCTTCCTTGGCCAGAGCCTCACGGGCGTGTCAGGCAAGGATCTGCGTGGCCTGATCGACGCGCATAAGGACCGCCTCGGCTCCGGCATCGTCGTCCTGATCGCCGATACGGGCGGCAAGGCCGCCGTCGCCGCCGGGGTCACCGCCGACCTGACCGACCGCATCAGCGCCGTCGATCTCGTCACCGCCGCCGCACAGGCGATGGGCGGCAAGGGGGGCGGCGGTCGCCCCGACATGGCGCAGGCGGGCGGTCCCGACCCGTCGAAAGCCGCAGAGGCGCTCGCCGCCGTCGAAGCCCTGATCGCAGAGAAGGAAACCGCCTGATGCCTGCTTATTGGATCGCCCATGTCGAGGTTACCGATGCCGAGGCCTATGGCCGCTACGCCGAACTCGCCGGTCCGGCCATCGCCAAGCATGGAGGCAAATTCCTCGCCCGTGCGGGCCGGTACGTGCAATTCGAGGGTAATGATCGCGCGCGCAACGTCGTGGTCGAATTCCCATCCGTCGAAGCGGCGGTGGAATGTTACAACTCGCCCGAATACAGCGAGGCGCGGTCCCATGCCGACGGGGCATCCGTCCGCGATTTGATGGTGGTCGAAGGTGTCTGATGCACCTGTCTGGGCCAAATCGCCCGACCGTCTGCATCGCCGGGGCGCGACCTCGCTGGAGACGCCGCTCGATGCGCTCGACGGTTACCTGACCCCGGCGGATGCGTTTTTCGTGTGCAACGTCGCGGCATCGCAACGGGTCGATCCGGCAACCTATCGACTTGAATTGCAAGGCGACGCGCTGGCCACGCCGTGTAGCCTGACGCTCGACGATCTGGCCGCGCTGCCCCGGCATACCGTGCGCTCCTACATCGAATGCGCGGGAAACCAGCGCACGCTGTTCGGTACCGTGCAGGGGCAACATGCCGAACGCGACGAAGAGGGCGGTGAGGATGTGCCGTGGGTGCTGGGCGGCATCGGCATGGCCGAATGGTCTGGCCCGCGCCTGCGCGATGTGCTGGCGCTTGGCGGTCTGCGTGAGACGGCCCGCTGGGTTGCGCCGCTAGGCCTCGATTTCGACAACCCCGAATGCCCCATCGAAATTCCCATGCCGGTCGAGAAGGCGCTGCATGACGATACGATCCTCGCGCTGACCATGAATGGCCAGCCGCTGCCCATCGACCACGGCTTTCCGGTGCGGGCCATCGTGCCGGGGTGGATCGGCACCTATTCGGTGAAATGGGTCGGGCAGATCACGGCCTCCGCACGGGAAATCCGCAATTACCGCACCGACGAATACTACGTGATCGACGGCATGACGGTGACGCGCCAGAACGTCAAAAGCTCGCTCGCCCTGCCATTTCCCGCCACGATGGGACCGGGGCACAAGCGTATTCACGGCTACGCCCGCTCGCCCGACCAACCGATCCGCAGCGTCGAGTGGAGCGCGAATGGCGGCAAGACGTGGCACGAGGCCGATATCATCTCGCCCAACGAAACCTACGGCTGGGTGCGCTTCGCCTTTGCGTGGAAGGCGGAACCGGGCGAACACCGGCTGATGACGCGGGCCACTGATGAAGCGGGCGAGACGCAGCCGGAAGTCTGCACCTTCAACCCCGGCACGCTGCTGTTCAACGCGATCATTCCGCATCCGGTGACGGTGGTCTGAGCAACGCGCGCAGGGCGGCGGCGGTTTCGGCATCGATGCGGCCTGTGCCTTCGGCGAGGGCGACGCTGCGCCGCGCATGGGTGCGGTAGAATGCGGTGGCCTCCGGGTCGCTCGCCAACCCGGCCAGATGCGCGCGGACCGACCCGATATCCCCGCGCGATATGGGACCGGTCATCGTCTCCGCTATGCCGTTCCGTTCGATGTTATCGAGGGTATTGCGGCTCATCGGCAGGATCGCGGCCAACATTTCCGCTTCGCTGGCCCCCCAACTGCCCCAAATCGTCGCGATTTCGGCCAGCAGCACATTGATGAACCCAGCGCCATAGCCAGCAGTGGCGTGGTACAGCGCCCGTTTTCCGGGCGGCAGGCGGTTCAGGCGGCACCCCAGCCCCGCCACCATCGTGTCGAGCGTCCGCGATAATGCCTCCTCCGCCTCGACGGTGATGGTGCATCCGGCGATGGGCGTGCGGTCGGCGAAGCCCTGCAACGGATGGAACCCGCCTGTCTGCGCGCCCGCATCCTTGGCGGTGTCCAAGGCACTCACCTCGGTTGCGCCAGAGCAATGCACGACCGATTGCCCCGCGCGCCACTGCAAGGATTGCGCGACGGTGCGGATGGAATCATCCGGCACGGTCAAGAATACGAGATCACAGCGTTCGGCCACTTCCTGCGCGGGCAGGGCGGTGCAGCCCGGTATCCATCGCGCCAATTCGGCGGCGGGTTCGGGCGAGCGGTTGGCGATGCCGGTGACGGCATATCCGGCCTCGTGCAGCGCCGGGGCCAATCCGCGCGCAACGCGCCCCGCCCCGATGAAGCCGATGGTCGTCATTCGGTCGACTGACAGCTCCGCCCGCCGTCATCCGTCATCACCGCAACGTAAGGGGCCGCGCAGGCATGGGCGATGACCGCCACATCCGCACGCACCTCGAAACGGGCCTTCGGGCGGGCGGAATGGACCGCACAATCCGCCGCCGCCGCATCACGCGGGCAGGCCAGCACCGAAATCGGATGATCGCAGGTATTGACCATGACACCGCGCTGGATGGGGTCGGTTGTGCCAAGGCACGCATCCGCGCGCCCCTCGCCCGTGCCGGTCAGCAGGAAAAACAGCGCGATTGCGACAAACGCAATCGCAATGCCCGCAACCCCCGCCCAACGAGGGGCCGCCGCCATCAGGCCAACGCCTTGTTGAGATTCTCGTCGATCTTGTCGAGGAAGCCCATCGTTGTCAGCCATTTCTGCTCTGGCCCGACCAGCAGGGCCAAGTCCTTCGTCATGTCGCCTGCCTCCACCGTTTCAACGCATACCCGCTCCAATGTCGACGCAAAGGTCTCCAGCGCGTCGTTGTTGTCCAGCTTGGCGCGGTGCTTCAGGCCGCCGGTCCAAGCGTAGATCGAGGCGATGGAATTGGTCGATGTCGCCTTGCCTTCCTGATGGTTGCGGTAGTGGCGCGTCACGGTGCCGTGGGCGGCCTCGGCCTCCACGATCTTGCCGTCCGGCGTCATCAATTGCGAGGCCATCATGCCCAAGCTGCCAAAGCCCTGCGCCACGGTGTCTGACTGAACGTCACCATCGTAGTTCTTGCACGCCCAGACGAATCCGCCGGACCATTTCAGCGCGCAGGCCACCATGTCGTCGATCAGGCGATGCTGGTATTCGATCCCCGCTTCGTCGAATTGTGCCTTGAACTCGGCCTCGAACGTCTCTTGAAAGATATCCTTGAACCGCCCGTCATAGGCTTTGAGGATCGTGTTCTTGGTCGACAGATAGACCGGCCAGCCGATGTTCAGCCCGTAATTCAGCGATGCCCGCGCGAAGTCGCGGATCGATTCATCAAGGTTGTACATGCCCATCGCGACCCCGGCCCCCGGCGCGTCATAGACGTCGCGTTCGATGACCTCGCCATCCTCGCCCTCGAACCGCATGGTCAGCTTGCCCTTGCCGGGAAAGCGGAAATCGGTGGCCTTGTACTGATCGCCAAAGGCATGGCGGCCCACCACGATCGGTTGCGTCCAGCCGGGCACGAGGCGCGGCACGTTCGAGCAGATGATCGGCTGGCGAAAAACGACCCCGCCGAGGATATTGCGGATCGTGCCGTTCGGGCTGCGCCACATCTCCTTGAGGCCAAATTCCTCGACCCGCTGTTCATCCGGCGTAATCGTCGCGCATTTGACGCCGACGCCGTATTGCTTGATGGCTTCGGCGGCATCCACGGTGATCTTGTCATTCGTGTCGTCACGCGACTCGATACCCAGATCGTAGTATTTCAGGTCGATATCGAGATAGGGCAGGATCAGCTTTTGCTTGATGAAATCCCAGATGATCCGGGTCATCTCGTCGCCATCGAGTTCGACGACGGGGTTCTCGACCTTGATCTTTGTCATGGGGGTGATCCTTTCAGACGGCTACTTATGGGCGCTATATGTCGGTTTCGCGCTACTCTGTACACCCCTTAGCATCCCGCAGATATCGCCGAATAGCGGTGAAATGCAGGTGATCCCGTTGCCGGAAGGCACGTGGCCGGCGCGATGAGCATGGCCGTGATATTCCTTGGCGGCGCATTCCTTGAGATCGGTACCTTTTTGCGGTATCAATCCTCTGTACAGGAGGTATGGATGGATACCGGCGCGAAGCGAAAGACATCACTTACGCTCGACTCCGATGCGCTCGATGCGGCACGGGAGTTCGGTTTGAATGTGTCGGCGGTTGCCGATGCTGCCTTGCACCGCGCTGTTGCGGATGCGCGGCGCCATCGCTGGCTCGAAGAAAATGCCGATGCATTCGCGGCTCAGGCGGAGTGGCATGAGCGCAACGGCCATCCCTTGGCGGATATATTGGCGGGGCTAGCGGGCGCGACATGGAAGGGCTGAGGCGTTTCGATGTGGCGGTCTACGGCGACATCGCGATGGTCGTGATCGAAAGCGAACTCTTGCCACCAGACCCGGCAATCGTCGTCATTCCCCTGCTGCGCGACTATCCTGCCATTCGTTTCCTGAATCCGACGATCCGGATCGGGGGCGAGCAATTCGTTCTCGCCACTCGGTTGATCAGCGCGGTCAGGCGCGCCAGCCTGCACCGCACTGGAAACGTCGCGGAGCAGGCGGACGAGATCACGCGCGCCGTCGATATCTTGATGGCTGGTGTGTAGCGGCGCCGCATGATGCCGCGCCTCTATCCTTATGCCTGTGCGTCGATGATGCCGTTCAACGTCGCGCTGGGCCGCATGACTGCCGACAGCTTGGCGGGGTCGTTATTGTAATACCCGCCCGTATCCGCCGGTTTGCCCTGCGCCGCCGCCAACTCGCCAATGATCGCCGCCTCGTTCTCGGCCAGTGCCGCCGCGATGGGTGCGAATTCACCGGCAAGCGCCGCATCATCGGTTTGCGCCGCGAGGGCTTCGGCCCAGTAGCGGGCGAACCAATAGTGGCTGTCGCGGTTATCCGGCTCGCCGACCTTGCGCGAGGGCGAGCGGTCGTTGTCGAGAATGCCTTGCGTGGCCGCCTCCACCGCATCGCCCAGCACCCGCGCCTTGGCGTTGTCCTGCGCATCGGCGAGGAACTTGAAGCTTTCGCCCAAGGCACAGAATTCACCGAGCGAATCCCAGCGTAGGTGGTTCTCGGCCTGCAATTGCTGCACGTGTTTCGGGGCCGACCCGCCCGCGCCCGTTTCGAACAATCCGCCGCCCTGCATCAGCTTGACGATGGACAGCATCTTGGCCGAGGTGGCCAGTTCGAGGATGGGGAACAGGTCGGTCAGGTAGTCGCGCAGCACGTTGCCGGTGATGGCGATGGTGTTCTCGCCCTTGGTGATCGTCTCCAGCGACGCGCGGGTCGCCTCGCGCGGGGCCATGATCTCGAATTTATCCGCCACACCCTTCGCATCGAGGATCGGCTTGACGTAGCCCAGCAGTTCCGCGTCATGGGCGCGGGTTTCGTCCAGCCAGAAGATCGAGCGGAAGCCGGTCGCCTTCTGCCGCGCAATGGCCAGATCGACCCAATCCTCAATGGGGGCTTTGCGCGTCGAGGCCGAACGCCAGATATCGCCCTTCTCGACGGTATGCTGATGCAGCACGGTGCCATCGTCGAGGATCATCTTGACCGTGCCATCCGCCGGGATCTCGAAGGTGGTGGGGTGTGAGCCGTATTCCTCCGCCTTTTGCGCCATGAGGCCGAGGTTCTGGACCGTGCCTGCCGTGGCCGGGTTTAGCTTGCCATTCGCTTTGAAGAACTCGACCGTCTCGTCATAGACGGGGGCGTAGCTGTCATCGGGGATCACGCAAACGGTGTCATGCTCCTTGCCATCCGGTCCCCAGCCCTTGCCGCCCGCGCGGATCAGGGCGGGCATCGAGGCGTCGATGATCACGTCTGACGGCACATGCAGGTTGGTGATGCCCTTATCGCTATCCACCATGTAGAGCGGTGGGCGGTCGGCCATGACGGCGTCGATGGCGGCCATGATCTCCGATTCGCCGGACACCTTTTCCAACAGCGTGCCAAGGCCCGCATTGCCGCTGACACCCAAGTCGTTCAATTTGTCGCCATATTTTTCAAAGACAGGTGCGAGCCACGCCTTTACCGCATGGCCGAAGATGATCGGGTCCGACACCTTCATCATCGTCGCTTTCATATGCAGCGAGAATAGCGTGCCTTCGGCCTTCGTTTTGTTGATCTCATCCATCAGGAAGGCATCGAGCGCCTTGGCCGACATGAAGGTCGCATCGACAACCGTGCCAGCCGGGTAGGAGATGCCGTCCTTCAGCACCGTCTCGCCGCCCGCATGGTCCAGCACGATCTTGGCGGTTGCGGCTTTGGCCAGCGTTGCGGAAACCTCGTTCGAGCGGAAATCGTTTTTGCCCATCGAGGCCACGCGGGTCTTGCTGTCCGCTGTCCAGTCGCCCATGCGGTGGGGGTTGTCCTGCGCGAATTTCTTGACGGCGGTGGCGGCGCGGCGGTCGGAATTGCCCTCGCGCAGCACCGGGTTGACCGCCGATCCCTTCAGCGTGTCATAGCGGGCGCGGGTTTCCTTTTCCGCATCGGTCGCGGGGTTTTCCGGGTAGTCGGGAATGGCGTAGCCCTGACCCTGCAATTCGCGGATTGCCGCCACCAATTGCGGCACCGAAGCCGAGATATTCGGCAATTTAACGACATTTGCTTCCGGCGTCTTCACCGTCTCGCCCAGTTCGGCGAGGTGGTCGTCGATGCGCTGATCCGCGCTCAGTGCTTCGGGGAATTTCGCGAGGATACGGCCCGCGAGCGAGATGTCCTTGGTGCCGACCGAGATATCCGCCGCCGCAGCAAAGCGCCGGATGATGGGCAGCAGCGATGCGCTGGCAAGTTCGGGGGCTTCGTCCACTTTGGTGTAGATGATATCGGGGTTCGCCATCGGTATTGCCTTTCGTCGGGCTTGAATTCGCCGGTCTTCCATCGGGCGCGGGCGCGCCCGGTTTGGTTGCGGCGCACCATAGGGATGCGCGGCGATGTCGGCAAGGCCCGCCAACAGCCTTTCGCGCGCAACCTGTGGGCGGGCAAACCGGATATAAAGGCTTTTGGTGTTCTTTATCGGTCGTTCAGGAAAATCGCCGCGCCCCGGCGAATCCCCGCATGGAGAATCCAATGGCCCGTCGCCCTATCTTTCGCACTCTCATGGCCGGTGTGGCCGTCGCATCCCTGTCGACTGTTGCGATGGCTGATGGTTGGACGAGCTTTATCGTCTTTGGGGACCGCAACCACGATTCGGGGCAGTATGTCAGCCACGAAGCATTGTTCAACGAGGATGGCGACGATGTGGGCGACGGTCGTGACCGCGCGACGAATATCGTTGCAGGTGGCGGACGCGGTTTGGTGATCTCGCAGATCGTCGCGGATCACCTGGGTTTCGCGCAGCCGAACCCATCGCAGCCGGTAACCGCCGCAGGCGTGCCGACGCCGCCCGATGGTTTCAACTATGCCGCTTCCTTTAGCAATAGCGCGCGTGTGCTTTCCTCGATCAATGACGTGGCGGTGTCGAGCGGGGTCAGGTACAGCGATGCGAATGGGGACGTGACCCACGTGCCGGGCCGCACCCGTGACGGTTTGCTGGTCGATCCTGAACGCCAGGGCCGCGTGCGTGGGGCGCTTGTGCTGATGAATGGTGGAACGACCGATTTGCGCTATACTGCCGATGTGGACCGCGAACTCAATGGTGATGTCGATCTGGACAGAACATGGATCGTGACGAACGCGGCAGACCGCGATTACTTTGCACGCCAAGCAGCCGATAATATCGCCACCGGGGCCGAACAACTGAGCCGTGCGGGGGCGGGGCTGGTGGTCGTGACGAATTCCTACGATGTCGGTGCGATCCCGGAAGTTGGAGGCGATAACGAGCTGCTGGATGATGCGGACCGCGCCCTGATTGTGCGGGAAACCGAGGCCCAGCGCGCCGAAGATGCCGCCGAGCGTGCCGCAGATGCCCGTGATATCGCCGACCAGATTGCGGCGGGAGCCGCTCAACGGCGCGATACGATTCATACATCTCTACATAACGCCGAGTCCGACCCTAGCCCAAACGCGGCGCTCATTCAGGCTTTGCGGTCACAACTTGTCACCGCGACGACCATTGCGGACAATGCGATCGAAGATGCCGAAGAACGGAACGCCGCCGCACAGGAGGCGCGCGCGGAGGCCGATGCCGTCGCATTGACACGGCGCGAAATCGCCCTGCGTACCCAGATCGACGCGGCCATTGCGGACCCCGATCTGATTGGCACGATCCGCACGGCGGCAACCGATGTCTACAACGAGCGCCTTTCGCAGCAATTGCGTAGCGTGGACGGCAACATCGTCGTGGTCGATCAGCGCGCCCTGTTCGATGAAATCATCGCCAATCCGGCGCGCTTTGGGCTGGCTGCCGAGGATGTCGATCATGCGGTGGACTGCCTCGATAGCAGCACGCTCTACCCCTGCAATCAGGTGAGTGGACGGGTTTCGGAGCGCCTGTTCATGAACGGGATCGAGTTGACCACGACCGGGCATAGGCTCGCCGCCGATCAGATCAAGGCCCTCGTCAGCGCGCCCGCCGTCCTGTCGGGTGCCACCGGCATCGGCCTTTCCTCCGGGCGCAGCATTGCCGATGCTTCCCGTGATCAGTTGTCGCGTGAGCAGAGCTGGCGGTCGGGCGTGTCGGTCTTCGTCACCGGCGGCACCTCCCGCGTGAAGCTGAGTGACAATAACGGGTTCGGCCAGAGCGACGGGGCGTTCCATTCCGGCGTCGTCGGCGCGAAATACGTGCTCGGTAATGGCATCGCGGTCGGTGCAGCGGGTTCGTACCAACTCGTCAAGACGCCGGGTAGCGAAAGCACGATGCATTATGACGGCGACGCCATGCTCGGCACGGTCTTCGCCGGGATCAATACCGGCCCGGTCTTTGGCAGCGTGACCGGAACCTATGGTAAGATCAACTATGACGATCTGAGCCGCATCTCGAAAATCGGCCCTGCGCGCATCTTGAACGGCAGCGATACCGAAGGCACCGTTGCCGGCGTCACGGCAGAGGCGGGCGTGCGGCTGGTGCAATACGACATGCTGCGCGCTGGTCCCATCGCCAACTTCTCGCACTGGTCATCGAAGATCGATGGGTATTCCGAGAGCGGCTGGGAGCCGACGGCGGTGCGCGTCGGTGATATCGAAACCAAATCGACCCGTGCGGGCGTCGGTCTGTTCATGGAGGCGGGCGGTATCGTCGATGGCTTCGGCACGCTGTTCCGCGCCAAGGCATTGTACGGCCATGAGTTCCAGGACGATGTTCAGACCGCCAGCGTCACGCCGCTGGGTGGGTCGTCGGTCGGCAGTTTCTCGACCGATATTCGGGGTGCGGATCGGGCACCGTTCGAGCTGGGGGGCGAGGTCGTGTTCGGGTATAACGGCATCATCACCACCTTTGGCTATGACGGTATCTTCGGCGATATCAGCGACCATCGCTTCCGCCTCGGCGCAAGCGTGCCGCTGGGCGGCTGACGGTTGCTCCTTAGGGGGCAGGCGGGGTAGGGGGAGGGCTTCGATTGACCGGAGCCGCCCCCCGTGACCCTACGCCTGACCCTTCGCCGCACACGTATGGCGCTTCAGACCGCGCTGGGCCTTGGCCCGCGCGGTTTCTTCATGCCGTATCGTTATGCGGCCTCGGCGCGGCCCGCGACGGGGTATCCTGAGATCGAAGCGGCATTCGATGCACGGCGGGCGGATTTTGCAGCGGTATTGGACAGCGCCGCGCGTCACCGTCCTCGGTTCGAGGCTTTCGCCGGTCCCCCGCCCGCGCCCCGCTGGGATCAGGGGTGGTTTCCGACGCTGGATGCGGTGGCGGCCTGCACGCTGCTGACCGATACACCGCCTGCCCGGATCATCGAGGTTGGGTCGGGGCATTCGACGCGGTTCCTGTCGGCGGCGGTCCCCATGGCGGCGATCACCTGCATCGACCCGGCCCCACGTGCGGCGCTGGGCAACCTGCCGGTGACGTGGCAGCGGGAATTATTGTCCGAGGCGCATCTGCCCCTGTTCGACGGGTTGCAGGCGGGGGATGTGGCGTTCTTCGATTCGAGCCACTTGCTATGGCCGGGGCTGGATGTCGATCTGATCCTCAACCGTATCCTGCCGCGCCTTGCGCCGGGGGTAAGGGTGCATGTGCATGATATCCTGCTGCCCGACCCCTATCCCGATGCGTGGGCTTGGCGGGGCTATACCGAGCAGAACGGGCTTGGCGGCTGGCTGATGGGCGGGGCGTTTACGCCTTTGTTCGCCAGCGCCTATGCCGTTACCCGCATGGATGCGTTGGCGCAGGGGGCGGTGGCCGGATTACCCCGCCACGCGGAGGCCCTCGACACGAGCCTCTGGATGGTGAAAAACCCCGCGCCATGAGCAATACGAATCCCCGCATCGTCCTCGTCGAGCCGCAGATGGGCGAGAATATCGGTGCCGCCGCGCGCGGCATGTGGAATTTTGGGCTGAATGATATGGCCGTCGTCGCCCCCCGTGACGGCTGGCCCAGTGATCCGGCCATTGCGATGGCGGCGGGGGCGACGCATGTGCTGGAGGGGGCGCATTTGTGCGAGACGACGCGGGAGGCGGTTGCGGGCTGCACCCATGTCTACGCCACCACCGCCCGCCCGCGCGGCATGACCAAGCGCGTCGTCACCCCGCGACAGGCGGCCACAGAAATGCACGAGCGCGCCGCCGCCGGTGAGAAGGTCGCGGTGTTGTTCGGGCGCGAGCGGTCGGGGCTGGGGAATGACGATATCATCCTGTCCAACACCATCATCACAGCGCCGGTGAACCCGGCCTTTGCCTCGCTGAACCTCGCCCAGTGCGTGCTGCTGGTCGCTTATGAATGGATGCAGGCGGCGGATCAGACCCCCGCCGCCACCTATGACGCGGGCAAGGGCGGTATGGCGAACCGGGAGCAGGTGGAATCGCTGCTGGATTTCGTTGAGGGGGAGTTGGAAGAGGTCGATTTCTTCTGGCCCGAAGCGAAGGCTCCGACGATGCGCGCCGCCCTGCGCAATCTCTATCACCGCGCCCCGCTGACCGCGAATGATGTTGGTATCTTGTGGGGTGTGGCGCGGGCGCTGGTGGGTAAAAGGCGGAGTGGTGGGGATCGGTAGGCTCTAAGATGTGAGTGTCTGCCATGTTCGTCTGATCGATGCGGCATACTCCTCCCCCCGCTCGCGGGGGAGGCTGGGAGGGGGGCGATTTATCCGCACGAATATCTTGTAAGGTTTACGCGCGTATGCCCCCACCCCGGCCCTCCCCCTGCGGGGCGCCCCCTGCGGCGCGCCCCCGCAAGCGGGGGAGGGAGAAAACGGAACCATTCATCAAGACCCCGGCGCGTTGGCCGGGGATGCAGATTTTCCTGTAGAGGCCGTCAGCCTCCCACGCCACCATGCAGGGTCGGCACCTGTAGCGGGCTGAAGCCGTAATGGCGTAGCCAGCGCATGTCGCATTCAAAGAAGCCGCGCAGGTCGGGGATGCCGTATTTCAGCATCGCGATGCGGTCGATGCCGACGCCAAAGGCAAAGCCCTGCCACTCGTTCGGGTCGATATTGCAATTCGCCAGCACCTTCGGATGCACCATGCCGGAGCCGAGGATTTCGAGCCAGTCGTCGCCCTCGCCGACCTTCAGCACGCCGCCCTCCCATGAACAGCGGATATCGACCTCTGCCGATGGCTCGGTGAAGGGGAAATGCGAGGCGCGGAAGCGCAGTTCGACATCATCGACCTCGAAGAAGGCGCGGACGAATTCTTCCAGCACCCATTTCAGGTTCGCCATCGTGACATTGCGGTCGATGGCCATGCCCTCGACCTGATGGAACATCGGCGTATGGGTCTGGTCGTAATCCGAGCGGTAGACGCGACCCGGCGCGATGAAGCGGACTGGCGCGCCCTCGGTTTCCAGCGTGCGGATCTGCACGGGCGAGGTATGCGTGCGCAGTACGTTGCGCGTGCCGTCCTCGCGCGGGGCCATGTAGAACGTGTCCATCTCGGCGCGGCTGGGGTGTTCCGGCACGATGTTGAGGGCGTCAAAATTGTGCCAGTCATCCTCGATCTGCGCGCCCTCGCGCACGTCGAAGCCCATATCGGCGAAGATGGCGGTGACTTCCTCGGAAACCTGCGAAACCGGGTGCAGCGTCCCCTGCGCACGCGGGCGGGGCGGCAGGGTCACGTCGAGCCATTCGGCGGCGAGGCGTTCGGCCAAGGCCGCATCGCCCAAGGCTTCCTTGCGGGCGGTCACGGCGGCGGTGATCTCGGTCTTGAGGGCGTTGAGCGCGGGGCCAGCGGCGGTGCGCTCCTCCGGCGTCATCTTGCCCAGTTCGCGCATCTTCAGCGCGACTTCGCCTTTCTTGCCGATGGCGGCGAGACGTGCGGCCTCCAGCGAGTTCTCGTCCGCCGCATCGCGGATCGCGGTCAGGTGCGTTGCGCGCAGGGTATCGAGGCCGTCCATGGGTCGCATCCTTGAGTTTGGGTATTGCGGGGAGGTACCACAGCGAGCGCGTGGGTCAAGCCGTGGCGCATGGGCGAATAGCCCGCCCCCCGTCACGCGGCGCAGATTTCGCAAGGATCACCCCGAACAACCGGGAGTGACTCATGCTGAAGCAGAATTTGGTGAAGATCATCGGCGCGTGTTTCATTATCGGCGGGGGGCTGGCCAGCTATGCGGTGCGGGGAACGCCCGTTTCGGCCACCCTGCCGGTGGAGGAGGAGCAGGAATTGCACCTGTTCATGGTCGCGGCCATCGACCGCGATTGCGACGGCGACCTGTCGGACGAGGATGCGGAGGACGGCACGTTTGCGACGCAGAAGACGCTGCTGCCCGCGCAATGCGTGGTGTACCGCACCCGTTACCGCAATGATGGCACGTTCGGCATTCGGCACATGCGGGTCACGAATCTAGTGCCGAGGCAGATGGTCTATATCGACGGCAGCGCCGAACATGTGCGCACGCCCCACGGCCTGTGGCCCGAACAGACGGTCGCGCCGTCGGAGAATGAGGACGGATCGCTGATCTGGCGCTTTGGCGGGGCGCTGGCACCGGGCGAGACGGGGGAAATCCAGTTCCGGGTGCGGTTGGAGCCTTGAGGAGCCTACCCGCTTCCCCGGATGCGATGCAGCGTCACTTCGTGCCGCAGTGCATCCGGGGAAGCGTACAACTGCCGTCAGGTCAGCGTACCATCCGCCCCAATCGTGGATTTGCCGCCCATATAGGGGCGCAGTGCCTCCGGGATCGTGACGCTGCCATCGGCCTGCTGGCCATTTTCGACCACGGCGATCAGGCAGCGACCGATGGCAAGGCCGGAGCCGTTGAGGGTGTGGACGAATTCTGGTTTGCCGCCGCCTTCGGGCTTGAAACGCGCATTCATGCGCCGCGCCTGAAAATCGCCGCAGACCGAGCAGGATGAAATCTCGCGATAGGCATCCTGCCCCGGCATCCAGACCTCGATATCGTAGGTCTTGCGCGCCCCGAAGCCCATATCGCCGGTGCAGAGTACGACCGTGCGATAGGGCAGGCCCAAGGCTTCGAGGATGCCCTCGGCGCAGCGGCGCATACGTTCCAACTCTTCGCTGCTGCTGTCGGGGTGCGAGATGGTGACCATTTCGACTTTCTCGAACTGGTGCTGGCGCAGCATTCCGCGCGTGTCCTTGCCCGCGCTGCCCGCTTCCGAGCGGAAACATTGGGAATGGGCGGTGTAGCGGCGGGGCAGGGTTGCGCCGTCGAGCGTTTCGCCCGCGACCATGTTGGTCAGCGTCACCTCGGCGGTGGGGATCAGCCACCAGCCGTTGGTCGTGCGGTAGCTGTCCTCGGCGAATTTCGGCAATTGCCCCGTGCCGACCATCGCTTCGTCGCGCACGAGGACGGGGGTCCAGTGCTCTACGAGGCCATTTTTGTCGATATGGGTGTCGAGCATGAACTGCGCCAACGCCCGGTGCAGGCGGGCCAGTGCGCCGGATAGCACCATGAATCGCGCGCCGGACAGCTTGGCGGCGGTCTCGAAATCCATGCCGCCCATCGCCTCGCCGATGTCGAAATGCTCCTTTGGCGTGAAGTCGAAGGTGGCGGGGGTGCCGTGGCGATGCACCTCGATATTATCGGCTTCGTCCTTGCCATCGGGCACGTCCGGCAGGGGGGGGTTGGGCAGGACCATGAGGGCTTCGCGAAGGGCGGCATTGGCTTCCGCCGCCTCGGCCTCGAAACCCGCAATCTCGGCCTTTTTG
>CALJIU010000040.1 GCA_937974055.1 uncultured Neomegalonema sp.
AGAATGATCCGGTAACGCCAACGTCGATATCCGGCCTGCCATTCGTCCCCTGCACACCAAACGCAGTGCCGAGATAATGCGGGTCGGAGGAGCCGCCCGGTTCGTTGCCCGCAACGGGTACGGTGAAATCGTATCCGGCCAAATCGCTGAATTCGGCAGTGCCGGACCCACCGTCGAAATCGTAGCTCATCGCGAAACTGCCGCCACTGATCGACTGGCCGCTGGCATCGGCCACACTGACGACCGCATGTCCGTCGAACTGAGCTGTGCCCATGCGGGCCGCCACGATGGATTGGTCGAGGCGGTTTCCGGCAATCCATGTACCCAGATGGGTCCGCTCGCGCCGGTCGTCGAAGTCACCGGGATCGTCGGAAAAGCGGAACTCGCCGCTCCACCAGCCCCAGCGCAGATATTCGTGGTCATCGTCGGGGATCGCTCCGGCATAGATCGCGTCCGCCGCATTGCCCGCCGCATCGTTCGAGATCAATGCGCCCCGGAATGCCTGTTGTATGCCCATCGTCGCGCGCCCGGTATCGCCGTTGATATTGGTATCGCCGGGCAGGAAGCCCGTATCTTCGGTCGTGCGGTTGCGCAGGGCGAAATTGCGGTCTGAAATCATGGCGGAGCGGGTGCTGGCGCTGCCGAAATTATAGGTGACGTTTCCAATATCGGCCCCATTCGGGCCAGCGGCGACCGAGGAAGACGAGCCGGTGCTGGAGCCGCCGACCATGCGCAGCGATGCATTCGCCTCGTTCTGGCTGGCATCGAAGGCGAACCGCGCGCCATCGGACCCGGTGGAACGCAGGATATAGGGGGCGCTGTTCTGCCCTGCCCGGTTACTGACGCCTAGACCGCCCGCATAGCCGCCCGTGAAGGCGGTATCGTCGTTTTGTCCGATAAAGCCTTCGTCCTGCACGGCGGTTTCGTAGTCTATCCCCAAGGACAGGCGTTGACTGTCAAGGATGCTATCCGTGCTCGTTCGATCGGCACGGCCAAGGAAGCCATTCGCATCGATCGAGGTGCCATCGAAGGTGTCATATTGGATCGGGGTCGCCTCGATATCCTCGTCGGTGATCGGGTTGCCGCTATCATCCGTGCCATCGGCAAGGTCGAAACGTGATCCGCTGCCCCAGACAATATGCTCGGCATCTGGCCCGAAAACCGTGCTGCCATCCCCGGCCTCGATCACCGTGCCGCTACCCTCGAAATTCGTCGGGGCGTCATTGCCAGCGGCCTGAACCGAGCCGTAGATGCCCATATCGGGCAGGGGCGCGTTACGGCTGCTGTTGCTGATGCGGCCCGTACCGACGGAGAAGAACGACGATTGACTGGTGCCGCCGCCGGGGTTGTTGGCGGTGCCGTTCTCGAAATTCAGTACGACTTGCGACACCTTGGCGAAACCCAGACCGCCCCCTTCGTCGCGAAAGCCTTCGCCCTCCTGTTCGATCCATGTCAAATCGCCGGTCAGGCTGTTGGAGAACGTATTGTCGAAGGTATCGCCAGTAATGGCGGGAACGGCATAGCGGCGCAGCGCGATGGCGTTATTGGCAACTGGCGCACCGAGCTGGCCCGGTGTCGGCGTGCCGATGAAGGCAAGGCCAGGCTGGCCGTTATCCGTCTCGATGGATGCGGTGACGAAGCCGGTTGTCGGGTCGGCTTCGAGCGAGCCGGACAGCGTGCCGCCCGGAAAGCTGCCATTCGTGAAGGAGTCGGAGCCGTTCGTGGGAAAGACGTAGCGGTCGCCATTGGCGGCGACACCGATGAATTCGGGGGTGCGCACTTCGGTCAGACCCACGGGTTGATCGGGGCCGAGCAGCACGTCCTGCCCCTCCGGGTCATTTACCGTAGCGCCATTTGGCGCGGTGAAGGGCGAGGATGATGCGATGACCACTCCGCCAACGGTATCGGGGATGACAGTCTCATCGGTGCCGCCTCCGCCGGAACCACCGCCGCCACCTCCGCCACCGCCGGAGCCTCCATCGCCCCCGCCGCCACCATTACCGCCACCGCTTTCGTCCTGAACGGCATTATCCGGGGATACGGTCAGGCCCAGCCCGAACCGTTCAGGTTCCTGCAAGGCATCGTCGCTGTAGCTGCCGCCATTGGTCGCGATTACGGGCCGGTCCACGACGCCCAACTCATTCGAGCCATAGGGCGCGACGGTGCGTTCGATCAATGCGCCCGCCGTCGCGATATTCAGCCCGCCTGCCAGCCCACCGCCGCCGCCCTCGAAGGCGCGGAACCGTCGGTCGATCTCGGCGGCATCGACGGTGCCGATGATGCGGGGGGCTTCGCCGGGGCGGATGATGGCTTTGGTCGAGGGGGTGGTAACGAAGACCTGCTTGCCGCCCGCAGCGATGGCCGTGCGCTCTCCGGCAAGGTGGATGACGGTAACGGTACCATCCTGCGCCACGTCCAGATACGCCGCCCCGCCCCGGATGCCGATGGTCGCGGCGGGGGTGCCGATCACCGCGTCGCGCAGCTTCGTGATGCGCCCGCCGATGAAGCGCAGCGCACCGCGCGTGAGACTGAGGCCGATATTGCCGGTCGAGCGGTCGGGGTCGTAGACATAGCTGTCCAACACGATGCGCGACGAGGGCGCGATGCCCAGTGTCGTCTGGTCGAGGAACATGAGTTGCCCCGACCCATCCGCCGAGGTGACGATCAACTCGTTCTCGATCACCCGGCTACCGATGGATAGGGCGCGGGGGTCGGAACCACCCGCCTGCCCCTGCATCAGCGGATTCGCCGCCGTGACCCCGCCGATATCGGAGGCGGCATGGCCGGGGGCCGAAAACCCGACCGCGAGGGCGGTGATGGCGGCACTCATGGACAAACGTGAGAGCATGGAACAGGCTCCTTATACTCAGGAAACAACGTACCCTACAGCGATTTGCGATAAACCTGAGCCATGTTTCGCGCCAAGATTTGCGCGAAACATGGCGCTTGGTGACTCAGGATAGTCGCAATTCGCATTAGAAACTGTAGCCGAGCGCGGCGGAAACACCGACATTCTCAAGCTCGAAATTCGACAGGTTGGAAT
Source organism: uncultured Neomegalonema sp. (assembly GCA_937974055.1). Classification (GTDB taxonomy): domain Bacteria; phylum Pseudomonadota; class Alphaproteobacteria; order Rhodobacterales; family Rhodobacteraceae; genus JAHDDY01. The sequence goes on from CALJIU010000040.1 coordinate 3,044, forward strand.
TGCGTTGCAATGCCGACACGCCCACCGAGGCGTAGATTCCCTGCCGGAAGTTGAACACATGCTGCGCGCCCACACGCAAATCGGTATCGCGGCGGGCCTTCTCGGAGGTAACGACCGGGTCGGGGGCGTCGTAGCGGCGATAGGCCCCGGAAACGTAGCCAGACAACCGCCACTTGTCCCCCGCGATGGGCAGACCGGGATCGTAGGCGAAGGACGCGGTGAGGCGAACGGACCCCTCCGTATTGCTCTCATGGTCGGCATCGGCGAGGTCGAGGGCCGCACCGATGGAGGCGGTCAAGACCAGATCGCGCAGGGGTGAATACGCCACCCCGCTGCGCAGATCGACGATACCGCCATCCTCGTCAGAGCGATTGTCACGATGGGTGCGAACCCCCGCCCGGACGGTCGCGAAGGAGGACCATTGCTCGCCAAGGATATCGCGGTATTCGAGGCCAACGCCGCCTTCGGAATACAGCTTTTCGTCATCGACCCGCACATGGGTCGCATCGATAAAGGGGCGCAGCTTGGGGCCGAAATACTGTTCATCGAGCGCGAGTTGCGGGCCAGTACGGATGAAGAAGGCTTCGGTCGCGCCGACATCGACATCCTCGTATCGACGCCCGAAGACGGACATATCGGTCTTCCAGAATTCGGTATCGTTGTCGCCGAAGACGTAGCGATGGGACAGTTCGGCGAGGAACCGCACGCCGGTATCGCTTTCGCCCAGCGAGTCTTCGGTCAACTGCGCCCGGCGACCGAAGGCGAAGACGTCGCGGTCCGTGGGGCTGAGGCTGGCATTGCTGTCATGGGTGATGCCGAGTTCGACACGACCGGAGACATGATGCCTGCGGGTACGTTTCGCAATCTCGGCCCGGAACTTCGCAACCCGCTGGCGCACGGGTTCGGGCAGGTCGGGAGCGCTGTCCACGGCGCTGAAATACCGCTCGGCAGTCGCATAGGAGCCGATACGGAAATAGAGCGCGCCAAGTTCGAGGCGGACGCGCGGCAGGTCCGCATTGAAGATCAACATCCGTTCCAACGTCGAGATCGCCGCCTCGTAATCTTCGAGACGGGCAGAGACGCCAGCGTATTCAAACATCAACCCTAGATTTTGCGGATCGGCACGCATTGCATCGAATAGAGACGCTTGTTCGGCACGCAGGCCGGTCACACTCGTCTCTGATCGGGCGTGGTTGACGGTTAAAGTGGCGGCAATCACACACACGCAAGCGGTGTGAAGAAAGGAGCGGGCAGTAACACAGAACACAGACACGACAGATTCTCCCACGAATCATGGTACTGCGCCAGTATCCTTAAATGGCACAGTTACGCAACGCATGGGTGTGTCAATGCAGCGTTCAGGCCGTCGCGACCGGCAGCTCGTCAAACGCGCCCCATTCGGTCCAAGACCCGTCATAGACGCCCCAATCGCGGTGGCCGAGGCGGTGCAGTGCCAGCCCCAGCACCGCCGCAGTGATGCCCGATCCGCAGGTCGTGGTGACGGGGCGCGAAAAGTCGATGCCCGCTTTTTCAAAGATTGCGCGCAATTCGTCTTCGGGCTTCATCACACCATCATCGAGCAGATCGCGGTAACAGATGTTCACGGAGCCGGGGATATGCCCCGACCGCAGCCCTGCGCGCGGTTCCGGCTCGGTCCCCGCAAAGCGGCCCGGTGCGCGGGCGTCGATGATCTGCTGATCGCCCAATTTCGAGGCGCGGGCGACATCGGTGACGTCGCGGATGAGCGTAGAATCGCGGCGGGGGGTGAAATGGCGCTCGCGCGGGACGGGGGGCATGTCGTCGAGGGGACGGCCCTCCGCTTTCCACTTGGCGAGGCCACCATCGAGAACGGCCACGTCCTGATGCCCAAACAGGTGGAACATCCACCACACACGCGCCGCGCTCCATAGATCGGAATTGTCATAGACGACGATGCGGTTGCCATCACCCAAGCCCAGCTTGCGAACGCGCGAGGCGAATTTTTCGGAACTCGGCACCATATGCGGCAGGTCCGAGGTGTTATCGGCGATATCGTCAATCTCGAAGAAAACCGCGCCGGGGATGTGCTCGGCCTCGTATTCCGCCCGCGCATCCCGATCCGCCGTACCCAGATGATGACTGCCATCGACCACGCGAACATCGGGTGCATCGAGGTGACGAGCGAGCCAGTCGGTGGAGACGAGGCAGGAGGGATCGGATTGCGGCATGGTGCGGCCCCGGCTGTGAGAGATTCGACGCCCTCAGGCTATACGCCGGGACGGGCCACGCAAGCAAAGGTTTCAACGAGGGAACTCGGTCGAGGCCGTCAGATTTACAGGGCGCAGAGTTTTGACCAAGATCAGATAAGCTGTGGTACCGTCCACCAGCACGTCCGACCGAAGGAGTTGTTCTGATGACAATGATCCAACTTGCCTACGTGTCGCGTCCGTTCGGATTCGACGATGCCATGCTGAATGGAATTTTGATCGATGCGCGCCGCAGCAACGCCCGCGATGGGATTACAGGTGCCCTGATCTGCCGGGCGGATATGTACCTTCAAATGCTGGAAGGCCCGCGCGATGCGGTCGAGGCGGCCTATAAACGCATCGAGCGGGACGACCGGCATACCGAGGTGAGACATGTCGCCGGCTGCGCTACCGAAGCGCGGATGTTCGGCGATTGGGCCATGCGCGACGATCCGGCGCAGTCATGGATGTGGACCCGCGAAGAGGTCGAAGATGGCGCATTGGAACACGTGACGGAGGACGAGGTAATGGCCGTCTTCGCACGGCTGGCAAAGTCCCCACCTGTTCCGGCGCGATCATAAAAACCGACGAGAAGTGGTACGCTCTTAAAAGCGTGTGGTGCCGCTTAGGTGACTCGAACACCTGACCCCATCATTACGAATGATGTGCTCTACCAACTGAGCTAAAGCGGCATGGGACGAGGGATAGACGCCGTCCGTTTACACGAGGTTTCCATAACGGCGAATGTCGGGCAGGGCAACGGGATTTTTTGGGATTTCGAGCGAAACGCATTCAGGATGAGTCGAGAAGCGATAACAGGGCGTCTTCGGAGGGGTGGTTGGCGGCGTGCAGGCTGGCAGCGAAGGCGGCGTCATGCAGCGGAGCGAGGGCGGCGGCGCTGATGGCGAGGATGCGCAGGGGCGGCATCGCGCCGGTGGGCAGGGCCGCGACGGCATGGGCGAGGCGGCGGGCGCTGCCGGGGGAATAGATCAGCGCGGTATCGACGGTGGCGAGGCGAGGCAGG
>CALJIU010000041.1 GCA_937974055.1 uncultured Neomegalonema sp.
GTACGTGCAGGCCGGCGGCGGCGTCGTCTGGGATTCCGACCCCGAAGCCGAACGCATGGAAACGGTCAACAAGTCCAAGGCTCTCTTCACCGCCGCCGAGGAAGCCATCCGATTCGCAATGGGCGACCGCCGCGCGAATCGCTGAATACCCTCACCCCGCTCCCAAGGGAGAGGGGGCGCATCTTCACTGTCAACGCGCCACCCGAAAAGCCCTCTTCCTTGGGAGAGGTTGGGTGAGGGTTCTCTCAACCCGCGACACTCAACGTCTGCCCCACCGCATCCTTCCACCCTGCATACCGCTCATCCGCCTCGTCCCGCTCCATCGCAGGCTCGAACCGCCGCTCCACCTCCCAGGACGCCGCGAATTCCTCCATCCCCGGATAGACCCCAGCCCGCATCCCTGCCAGCCACGCTGCCCCCCGCGCCGTCGTCTCGGCAATCGTGGGCCGGTCCACCGGCGCGCCAATGATGTCGGCGAGGAACTGCATCGTCCATTCGCTGGCCGTCATCCCCCCATCGACCCGCAGCACTGTCTCGCCCCCCGCCCCGGCCCAGTCCCCGCGCATCGCCTCCAGCAGATCGCGCGTCTGATACCCCACCGATTCCAGCGCCGCCCGCGCGAATTCCGCCGGTCCAGACCCCCGCGTCAGCCCGTAGATCGCCCCCCGCGCCTCAGCATCCCAGTATGGCGCGCCCAGCCCCGTGAAGGCAGGCACAAGATAAAGACGCTGCGCTGGATCAGCCTTTTCGGCCAACGCATGGGTCTCCGCCGCATCCCCGATCATCCCCAGCCCGTCGCGCAGCCACTGCACCACCGCCCCCGCGATGAAGATCGACCCCTCCAGCGCATAGGTCGGCCTGCCATCGAGCTGATACGCCACCGTTGTCAGCAGCCGGTTCGTCGAAGCAACGGGCTTATCCCCCGTATTTAGCAAGGCGAAACACCCCGTCCCGTAAGTAGATTTCATCATCCCCGGTGCAAAGCACGCCTGCCCCACCGTGGCCGCCTGTTGATCCCCCGCGACTCCCAAGATCGGGATCGACCCGCCGAACGCCTCCGTCACCCCGAAATCGGCGGCGCAGTCCTTGACCTCCGGCAGCATCGCCATCGGCACCCCGATCAGCGCGCACATCTCCTCGTCCCATGCACCCCGGTGGATATCGTACAGCATCGTTCGCGACGCATTCGTCGCATCCGTCGCATGAACGCGCCCATTGGTCAGATGCCAGATCAGCCACGAATCCACCGTCCCAAAAAGCAACTCTCCCCGCTCCGCCCGGCCCCGCGCCCCCTCCACATTGTCGAGTATCCACGCCGCCTTGGTGCCAGAGAAATACGGATCGGCCAGCAGCCCCGTCTTCGCGGCAATCACTGCCTCTCTCCCCTCCGCCTTCAGCCGCGCGCAGGTGTCGCTGGTCCGCCGATCCTGCCACACGATGGCGTTATGCACCGCCTCCCCCGTTGCCCGATCCCAAATCACGGTCGTCTCGCGCTGGTTCGTGATGCCGATCCCGGCGATATCCGCCGCCCCGACCCCGGCTTTCTCCATCGCCATACGACAGGTCGCCATGCTCGTCTCGATCAGATCCGACGCCGTATGCTCCACCCACCCCGAACGCGGAAAATGCTGCGGGAACTCCGCCTGACCGACCGAAACGACGGCCATATCAGCATCGAACAACATCGCGCGGGTCGAGGTGGTTCCCTGATCGATGGCGAGGATATATGTCATGGCGGTTCCTGCTGTTCTCTGGGCGTTTCTCCGGGGACATAGGCTCGCAAATATCCGCCCGCCGGGAAAGGGATGAATTGATAGAGACTGCCCCCTTCGACTATCGCCCGCCCACGGGACCGCTGCGGATCGTCCATGACGACGACGATATCGTCATTCTCGACAAACCTTCGGGCCTGCTCACCGTCCCCGGCAAGACGCCTGACCTCTTCGACTGCCTCGAATCGCGGGCCGAAGAACGCTGGCCCAATGTCCGCATCGTCCACCGTCTGGATATGGATACATCCGGCGTCATCGTCATGGCCCACGACCATTCCGCCCAAGCCTATCTCGGCCTGCAATTCGAGCGGCGCATCATCGAGAAAAGCTACATCGCGCGGGTCGAGGGCGAAATCGCGGAGGACGAGGGCACCATCGACCTGCCCCTGCGCTGTGACTGGCCCAACCGCCCGCTTCAGATGGTCTGCCACGAGCACGGCAAAGCGGCCCTCACGACATGGCGGGTGCTGGAGCGCGAAGACGGCACGACCCGCGTGGCACTCTTTCCCAAGACGGGCCGCTCCCACCAATTGCGCGTGCATATGCTCGCTCTAGGTCACCCGATCTTGGGCGACGTCTTCTACGGCGATCCCTCGACATCCCCCCGCCTACAACTCCACGCCCACACCATCGGCCTAAAGCACCCTGCGGATACCGAATGGGTACGTTACGAGGCACCCTGCCCATTCTGAATCGCGCCCGAACCTCAATTTTTCGCTGCCCCGGAATCGACCCAAGGCCTCCTGCTTTCTCAGACCACACCAGCCACAGCAGAATCAGCACCACATAACGATCCCTTTCCGCCCGCCCCGCACCACGCTACACTCGCCCCGTTCCGAGAAGAGGCGAGTACCCATGTTTCCGTTCCGCGACCATAATCCGTCCCACCGAATGCCCTACGTCGCCTATGCCCTCATCGCGATCAATGTGCTGGTCTACCTGACCTATGGTTTTCTACCAGAGCCGCAGGTCTACGGCATCTTCGACACCTGGGCGATGGTGCCCGCCGAAATCTCGATGGGCACCGAATTGCACACCCTGTTCACCTGCATGTTCATGCATGGCGGGTGGATGCATCTTGGCGGTAACATGCTGTTCCTGTGGGTCTTCGGCGATAATCTCGAAGACTATCTCGGTCATGTCGGGATGCTGGTCTTCTACCTTCTCTGCGGCTTGGGCGCATCGGCGACGCAGATCGCGGTCGAGCCATTCTCGATGATCCCCAATGTCGGCGCATCGGGGGCGATTGCGGGCCTGATGGGCGGCTACCTGCTGCTGTTTCCAAAGGCGAAAATCGACGTCCTGTTCATCATCGTCATCATCATCAAGGTCATCCCCCTCGCCGCTTGGATCGTCCTTGGCGCGTGGATTGGGTTGCAGATCGTCATGGGCATTGCCGATTGGGGCGTGGATGGCGGCGGTGTCGCCTATTTCGCCCATATCGGCGGCTTCATCGCGGGTATCCTCGGCATTGCCCTGATCTGGACCCTGCGAGGCCGCCCCCGCAATTGGCCAGAGATGCCCCACGCGCCCTTGCCCGTACCCGGACCATGGGGGGCCGTCAAACGCTAAGGACGCTGGACCAAAGAACGCAGCGCTCCATATGCAGTGCAACATGCTTTGAAGACCCAAGGAGTTTTCCGGATGAAGCGCATTGCCGTCGCCACCGCCATTACCGCCGCTCTCGCCCTGCCCGTCCTCGCTGACGAGATCGGCGAGGTTTCCACCGTGTTCAAGCTGCTGGGAGCAAACCACAAGATCGTCATTGAGGCATTTGATGATCCTAAGGTCGACGGCGTTTCCTGCTTCCTCTCCCGCGCCAAGACCGGCGGCATCCGGGGGTCACTGGGGCTGGCCGAAGATACTTCCGACGCCTCAATCGCCTGTCGTCAGGTCGGACCCATCACCTATAACGACGAACTCGAAGCGGGCGAGGATGTGTTCCAGCAACGCACCTCAATCCTGTTTAAGAAGCTTCAGGTCGTGCGTTTCTACGACCCTGAACGCAATGTCTTGGTCTATCTCAGCTATTCCGACAAGGTGATCGAAGGTTCGCCCAAGAACTCCATCTCGGCGGTCGCGGTCGCACCGTGGGGCGCGGATGGGGCGGTACCCGACGCGCCGGTCTACGACGAATAGGCCAATTCCCGATCCGGCTCGATATGCCGATACTCTAAACACTTCCCAACGGTCCGTTTCGCGGGCAGGGTTGCGCAAAACCCTTCCTGCGGAGCCGACCGATGACCCTTCTCGACAATCCCCTGCGTGGCCATGGCCTGCCCTCCGAAGACGGCATGGCGGAGGGTACCATTTCGCATGATGTAGCCGCCGCCCGCGCGCTGATATCGCAATGCCCCATCGCAAAGGAAACGCCCCTCACTGCGCTCGATGCATTGGCGGCGGAACTGGGCATCGCATCGCTCCACGCCAAGGACGAGCGCGGACGCATGAATTTGGGCAGCTTCAAAGCCTTGGGCGCGGCCTATGCCATTGCCAAGGATGCCGTCGCCAAGGGCGGCGATCCCGCCACCGCGCTGACCGGCACCACCTACGTCTCGTCCAGCGCAGGCAATCACGGCTTGTCCCTCGTCGCCGGAGCGCGGCTTTTCGGGGCGCGGGGCGTCGTCTACCTGTCGGATACCGTCCCCGAAGTCTTCGCCGAACGCCTGCGCGCCAAGGGCGGCGAGGTCGTGCGCGCAGGCACGAATTACGAGGAAAGCATGGTCGCGGCGGTCGCCGCCGCCAAGGAAAACGGCTGGATTTTGCTTTCCGATACCTCATGGCAGGGCTATTCCGCCCCCGCCCGCGATATCATGGAGGGGTATCTGCTCATGGGCGACGAGGCCGCGCAACAAATGCCCCACGCCCCCACCCATGTCTTTCTGCAAGCCGGTGTCGGCGGCCTCGCCACGGCGGGCGCTGCGATGGCTCGCGCGGCATGGGGCGATGCGGTCAAGCTGATCATCGTCGAACCCGACGCCGCCCCCGCCCTGACCGACAGCGTACGCGCGGGCAAGCCCATCACCGTGCAAGGCCCCGTCTCCAACATGGGCCGCCTCGACTGCAAAGACCCCTCGCATCTGGCACTCAAATACCTCGCCCGCGAGGCCGACGCCTTCATCACCCTCTCCGATGCCGATGCCACCGCCGCCAATGACCGTCTTGCTAGCCACAACATGGCCAGCACCCCGTCGGGCGCGGCGGGGGTCGCGGCTCTGATCCAGATGGCCGAACCGGGAATGCGTGCTTTGGTCTATATTTCCGAGGAACCGGAAGATGCCTGACTTCCCATCGTCCGAATACGCGGCGAGGCTGCTGCGCGCCCAAGCGATGATGCACGCGCAACAGATCGACGCCCTATTCCTCACGACGGAAGCCGATATCCGCTATTTCTCCGGCTTCCGCACCGCTTTCTGGCAAAGCCCGACCCGCCCGTGGTTCCTGATCGTGCCACGCGACGGCGAGCCGATCGCCGTGATCCCCGAAATCGGCGCGGCCCTCATGCGCGAGACATGGGTGGCGGATATCCGCACATGGAGCGCGCCCCATCCCGACGATGACGGCGTTACCCTTCTCGCCAATGTGCTGCGCGGGTATGCCAGCGTCGGTATGCCCATGGGCCGTGCCAGTGCGCTACGGATGCCAATGCTCGATTTCGTGCGGCTGCGCGTGGGTCTCGAATCGGTCGATTTCGTCGATGCCACGCCCCTGCTACGCGCATTGCGCATGGTCAAATCCCCCGCCGAAATCGAGGCAGTCTCAGCCATCTGCGCCATCGGCTCCCGCGCCTTCGCCCGCGCGGGCGACCTTTTCTCCGAGGGCATGGCCCTGAACGCCGCCTTCCGAGACTTCCGCATCGCCTTGCTGGAGGAAGGGGCCGAGGAAGTACCGTATCTCGTCGGTGCGGCGGGCCAAGGCGGCTACGCAGACGTCATCTCACCCCCCACCGAAGCCCCCCTGCGCGCGGGCGATGTGCTGATGCTCGACACGGGGGCCAGCCGTCACGGCTATTTCTGCGACTTCGACCGCAACTTCGCCATAGGCCATGCGGATGAGGCCGCCAAAGCCGCCTATCGCACCCTCTGGAACGCGACCGAGGCCGGGCTTGCCGCCGCCCGACCGGGCCGCACCTGCGCGCAGGTCTTCTCGGCAATGGCCAAGGTGATCGGCGATACCAGCGGCGGCATAGGTCGTCTCGGCCACGGCCTAGGCACCGAACTGACCGAGGAACCATCCCTTATCGGCTTCGACCATACCGTTTTGGAGGTCGGCATGGTCCTGACCCTCGAACCCAGCATGGCCATCGGCGCGGATCGCATGATGGTCCACGAGGAGAACTTCGTCCTCACCGAGAACGGACCCCATCTCCTCACCACCCGCGCCGCCCCCGAACTCCCGGTGATCCCATGAAACTCTCATTCGACAGCGATAATGGCGCTGGCGGCAACGCAGCCTTCGGCCTCATCGTCCTCCAGACCGACGAAACGCTCGAACCCGAACTATCCGGCGTCTTCGCCAACCGCGCGCTCTACCACACCCGCATCCCCAATGCCCCGCAGGTCACGCCCGAAACGCTGGCCGCGATGGAGGCAGACCTGCCCCGCGTCGCCGCGATGCTCCCCCCGGTCGAGGTCATCGGCTACGGCTGCACCTCCGCCTCCACCGTCATCGGCGCGGACCGCGTGGCAGCCGCCATCCACCGCACGAAACCCGGCGTTGCCGTCACCGACCCGATCAGCGCGACCATCGCCGCCTGCGCCCATCTCGGCATCAAGCGCCTTGCCTTCGTCACACCCTACATCGCCGAAGTCTCCGCAGCGATGCAGGCAAAGCTCGAATCAACGGGTCTGACCATCACCGCTTTCGGCTCCTTCGAGCAGATCGAAGACGCCGCCGTCGCCCGCATCGCCGAACACTCCACCCTTGCCGCCGTCCAACAGGTCGCGGCGCAGGCGAAGGCCGATGCCGTCTTCGCGTCCTGCACCAACCTGCGCGGCTTCGGAATCATCGAGCAGGCGGAAGCCGCCACCGGCATCCCCGTCTTGACCAGCAACCTTGCGCTGGGCTGGCATATGCTGCGCCTCGCGGGCATCCCAACGGCAGGCCGGGGACCGGGTCGGTTATTCGCGAGCTGAACGACGACACAGCCCTTGCTTTCACCGCCCCGCGCGGTACATCGCTTTGCATGACCCTACGCACGCGCAAACTCGTCGGTTCGCTGATCCTGACTCTTTGGCTGATCGTCTTCGCCCTGATCGCGATGGCCGTCATCGCCATGTTGCCCAGCAGGATGCCGGTCTGGCTCGAACCGATCATCTATTGCGCGCTGGGCTTTGCGTGGATATTGCCGCTCAAGCCGGTTTTCATATGGATGGGCAAGGGCCGCGATACCGGCGGGCCGCATCCACGATAAAGCAAATCGCTATAGGCTTGTTCCTGTGCGCCGCCTCGCTTATCTAACGGTTTGATCTTTTCTCGATATCGGACCCGCACGCATGAACGCGCTTATCGCCCTCATCACCATCGTAGCCAGCATCATTTTCTACCTCGTGCTGGCCTATGTCATCATGAGCTGGCTGGTGGGCTTCAACGTCATCAACCTGCAAAATCAGTTCGTGCGCCAGATCTACTACGGCATCAATAACGTGGTCGAGCCGATGCTCGCCCCGATCCGCCGCATCCTGCCGACTGCCGGGGGCATCGACTTTTCGCCCCTCGTCCTGCTGATCGGCGTCGAGGTGCTACGCATCTTCCTGCTGCGCGATGTCGTTCCGGCACTGGGATAAGCCCCGCCCCGCAAACACATACGCGGTTCTTAAATTCCCGCTAAAACTCTTCATGCAGCCTTGGGTTATCGGAACACCAAGGAAGCGGATCTATCCATGTCGGATTACATCTATTGCCTGTCGAAACCATCCGAACCGGGCCTTGTTCGTCTCAGCGCCCGTCGCTCTGCGGATGCCCACCACAGTGGAAACTCGACGCGGCAGATGTGCCGCGATGGCGAACAGGTGGAATGGTCGTTGAAGGTGTGCGATGCGGGCATGACGCTGGCCGCCCTGCATAAATCCATGCGCCGGTATCGCAAGAATCGTGGCAAGGGCATTTATCGCTGTTCCCCGATGCATGCACGCGAAGTCGCCGTCCGCTACACCACCCTGCGCCCCAGCCATTGGGGGATTTCCTCCAGTGAAGTGAATGACAATGGGCTGGCGACATTACTGATCGTCGCCTTCGGTCTCAGCGTTTTCTTCTCGCAAGCCGCCGAACTCGGTACCGGCCAGACACTCGGCATAACCGCCACCGTCCTGACCGCATTGACCATCGGCATGGCCTATCTACGTATCGAGCGTCGGGGCCATAATCGCTAGCTTGCCGCCGCTTCCCGCGCCTCGCGCAACGCCCGAAAATCCTCGCCCGCATGATAGGATGATCGCGTCAGCGGCGATGCCGATACCATCAAGAACCCCTTCGCAAATGCCGCCTTTTCATAGGCCGCGAACTCATCCGGCGTGATGTAGCTGGCCACCGCATGGTGTTTCTTGGTCGGCTGCAAATACTGGCCGATGGTCAGAAAATCGATATCGGCGGCGCGCATGTCGTCCATCACCTGATGCACCGCCACCCGCTCCTCGCCCAAGCCGACCATGATCCCCGATTTCGTGAAGATCGACGGGTCCAGCTCCTTCACCTGCTGCAATATCCGCAGCGAGTGGAAATAGCGCGCACCGGGGCGCACGGTCGGGTACAGGCCCGGCACCGTCTCAAGGTTATGATTGAACACATCGGGCCGCGCCTCGACCACCACCTCCAGCGCCGCGTCTTTGCGCAGGAAATCGGGCGTCAGCACCTCGATAGTCGTGTCGGGTGCCTTGCGGCGAATCGCGCGGATAGTCTGGGCAATATGCTCCGCCCCGCCATCGTCCAGATCGTCCCGGTCCACCGACGTCACGACCACATGGCTCAACCCCAGCTTCGCCGTCGCATCCGCCACCTTCGCCGGCTCGAACGGGTCCAGCGCATCGGGTTTGCCCGTCGCGACGTTGCAAAAGCTGCACGCGCGGGTGCAGGTTTCACCCATCACCATGAATGTCGCATGGCCCTGCGCCCAACATTCACCCGCATTGGGGCATCCCGCCTCTTGGCAAACCGTGGTCAGGCTATGTTCGCGGATGATGTCGCGGGTCTTGAAATAACCGGGCAGCGACGGCGCACGCACGCGAATCCAATCCGGGCGTTCGGCGGAAATTTTGTCGGCCCGGTGCGCCTTTTCAGGATGCCGGAGTTTGGGCGGTGCGATCTCGGTCATGGATGACAGATAGGCCGATCCACCACGGCTGGCAATGGCGCGACCCTGCGACCCGCCAATCGCCTGAAAACTTTCCTGCGCGCCGCCTCTCTCCATCGCCATTCCATGAATTGTCAGCAGACACACCAAATCGCCTTCGCCAGCGGCGATAGCCTAGACTCCGAACGCGAAGACCGGCCCCTCACGGAGGCGCTTTCATCCCCGCCAGCGCCATCAGCGCCAATTCATGCACCTCCGCCAGCAGCAGATCGATGGGCCGCTTCCCGCGCTCCACATGCCCCGGCGGTCGCCCCGGACGCATGACCCGCAACGGCCTTTCCATCCCGGCCTGCTTCCGCGCCAACCGTCGAGCCTGCCCCGGAATATCGTTCATCGCCGCAACCAACGCCTCGATCCGACGCCGCAAAGCAGCAGCGCTGACCGGATCATCCGGCAAAACATCCAC
>CALJIU010000042.1 GCA_937974055.1 uncultured Neomegalonema sp.
GCGATGAAGGGCTTCGCGGCGCTTCTGGCCGATCACCGGGGCGAAGAAACGGCGGAGGTCATCTCGGCCAAGCCGTTGAGCGACATGCAGCGTGCGGCGCTTGCGGAAAACCTGAAATCTTCCTTCGGCAAGGATGTAAAGATCGACGCTCATGTCGATCCATCCCTGCTGGGGGGTCTTATCGTTAAAGTCGGCAGCAAGATGGTCGATGCTTCGCTCAAGTCGAAGCTCGAACGCCTCGAACTCGCCATGAAAGAACACTGAGCCAAAGGAATCTTCGTGATGAGCATCCAGGCGTCGGAAATCTCCGCAATCCTGAAAGAGCAGATCCAGAACTTCGGTCAAGAGGCGCAAGTCTCCGAGATCGGTCGGGTTCTGACCGTCGGTGACGGTATCGCCCGTGTCCACGGGCTGGACAACGTGCAGGCCGGTGAAATGGTCGAATTCCCCGGTGGTATCCGTGGGATGGCCCTGAACCTCGAAGCCGATAACGTCGGTGTCGTGCTGTTCGGCGATGACCGCAACATCCGCGAGGGTGACACGGTCAAGCGCTCCGGCGACATCGTGGACATTCCGGCGGGCATGGGCCTGCTGGGCCGCGTGGTCGACGCGCTGGGCGAGCCAATCGACGGCAAAGGCCCCATCGACGCCTCCGAGCGTATCCGTGCCGAAGTCAAGGCACCGGGCATCATCCCGCGTAAATCGGTGCATGAGCCGATGGCGACGGGTCTGAAATCCGTCGATGCTCTGGTTCCGATTGGCCGTGGCCAGCGTGAGTTGATCATCGGTGACCGTCAGACCGGCAAGACCGCCGTGGCGCTCGACACGATCCTGAACCAGAAAGTCTATAACGACGCGGCTGGTGACGATAACAGCAAGAAACTGTTCTGCGTCTACGTCGCTGTTGGCCAGAAACGCTCCACCGTCGCCCAGCTCGTGAAGAAGCTGGAAGAAGAAGGGGCGATGGACTACACCTGCATCATCGCCGCAACCGCATCTGATCCTGCGCCGATGCAGTTCCTCGGCCCATATGCCGGTTGCGCCATTGCCGAATACTTCCGCAATAACGGTATGCACGCCCTCATCATCTATGATGATCTGTCGAAGCAGGCCGTTTCGTATCGTCAGATGTCGCTGCTGCTGCGCCGCCCACCGGGCCGCGAAGCCTATCCCGGCGACGTGTTCTACCTTCACTCGCGCCTGCTGGAACGCGCGGCGAAGATGGGTGATGAATTCGGCAACGGGTCGATGACCGCGCTGCCAATCGTCGAAACCCAGGCGGGTGACCTCTCGGCATTTATTCCGACCAACGTGATTTCGATCACCGATGGCCAGATCTTCCTCGAAACCGAATTGTTCTATCAGGGCATTCGCCCCGCTGTGAACGTCGGTCTGTCGGTGTCGCGCGTGGGTTCCGCCGCGCAGACAAAGGCGATGAAGTCGGTCGCTGGCTCGATCAAGCTGGAATTGGCGCAGTACCGCGAGATGGCGGCATTCGCCCAGTTCGGCTCTGACCTCGATGCCTCGACACAAAAGCTGCTGAACCGTGGCGCGCGCCTGACCGAATTGCTCAAGCAGGCGCAGTATTCGCCACTGACCACCGCCGAGCAGGTCGTCGTTCTGTACGCAGGTACAAAGGGTTATCTCGACACGCTGCCGGTCAAGAGCGTGACGGAGTTCGAGAATGCCCTGCTGGCCAGCTTCCGGGGAACGCATTCGGATATTCTCGACGAGATCACGAATAACGACCAGAAGATCACAGGCGATATCGAAGACCGTATCAAGGCGGGAATCGAAGGCGTTCTGAAGGGCTTCTCGGAAGAGTAAGCCAACCCAATCGCGTGGCCCTGAGATGGGGCCGCGCATTCGCCTGCCCCAATTTCGCCTGCACAAGTGAAGTCATCGGAGAAGCGGCCCATGCCGAGCCTCAAGGACCTCAAAGTCCGCATCAATTCGGTCAAGTCGACCCGCAAGATCACGAAGGCCATGCAGATGGTCGCGGCGGCGAAACTGCGCCGCGCGCAGGAAGCTGCCGAAGCCTCGCGCCCCTATGCGGAGCGCATGACCACCGTGCTCTCGAATATCGCCAGCGGAAACCGCGACAACCCCGAAGCGCCGCAATTGCTGCGCGGCACCGGGTCGGATCAACGGCAGTTGCTGGTCGTTTGCACCGCTGAACGCGGTCTGTGCGGCGGTTTCAACTCGTCGATCGTGCGCCGCGCGCGGGTCGACATCACCCGGCTGACCGCCGAAGGCAAGGACGTCAAAATCCTCTGCGTCGGACGTAAGGGGCGCGAGCAACTTCGCCGCGACTACGGGCATCTGTTCGTGGACTCGATCACGTTCGAGGGGCTGAAACGCATGTCTTACACGCAGGCGGAGCAGGTTGCCTCGCCGGTGCTGAGTGCGTTTGCGTCGGACGAATACGATGTCGTCACCCTTTACTACTCGGAATTCAAATCGGTGATTGCGCAGGAGCCACAGGCCCTCCAGATCATTCCGGCGAGTTTCGAGCCGGTGGATGGTGATGCGGCGGCTGGGTCGAACTCGACCTACGAATATGAGCCGGACGAGAATGCGTTGCTCGCCGATCTGCTGCCGAAGAACATCACGGTGCAAATCTATCGTGCATTGCTGGAAAATGCGGCATCCGAGCAGGGCGCGCGCATGTCGGCGATGGATAACGCGACGCGCAACGCGGGCGAGATGGTCGATAAACTGACCCTGCAATACAACCGCTCGCGTCAGGCCGCCATCACCAGCGAACTGATCGAAATCATCTCGGGTGCCGAGGCACTCAACGGTTAATCCAATTCCATGCTTCGCAACGGGCATGAGCAGACTTTGAACGGAGACAGAACATGGCTGACGGAACCGTCGGAAAAGTAAGTCAGGTCATCGGGGCCGTGGTCGACGTGACGTTCGACGGCGAGCTGCCGGCCATCATGAACGCGCTCGAAACCGACAACAACGGCAACCGGCTCGTGCTGGAAGTGGCGCAACACCTCGGTGAAGGTGAAGTCCGCTGCATCGCGATGGACGCGACCGAAGGTCTGGTTCGCGGTCAGGACGTGCGCGACACGGGCGAGCCGATTGCGGTGCCCGTGGGTGACGCGACGCTTGGCCGGATTATGAACGTGATCGGTGAGCCTATCGACGAAAAAGGCCCGGTCGCGGCCAACAAGCGTATGCCGATCCACCGTGCAGCGCCTGATTTCGTCGACCAGTCGACCGAAAGCGAAATCCTTGCGACGGGCATCAAGGTCATCGACCTGCTCGCTCCATACTCCAAGGGTGGTAAGATTGGTCTGTTCGGCGGTGCCGGTGTGGGCAAGACCGTTCTGATCATGGAACTGATCAACAACATCGCTAAGGGCCACGGTGGTTATTCGGTGTTCGCCGGTGTTGGCGAGCGTACTCGTGAGGGGAACGACCTCTACCACGAGATGATCGAATCCAACGTGATCGTGCCCGACAACCTGCCCGAATCGAAAGTGGCGCTGGTCTACGGCCAGATGAACGAGCCTCCCGGTGCCCGTGCCCGCGTTGCGCTGACCGGCCTGACCGTGGCCGAAGAATTCCGCGATGCGTCGGGGCAGGACGTCCTGTTCTTCGTCGATAACATCTTCCGCTTCTCGCAGGCCGGTTCGGAAGTGTCCGCACTGCTGGGCCGCATTCCTTCTGCTGTGGGTTATCAACCGACGCTCGCGACCGATATGGGCGCGATGCAGGAGCGGATCACCACGACGAAGAACGGTTCGATCACCTCGGTGCAGGCCGTTTACGTCCCTGCGGACGACTTGACCGACCCTGCGCCCGCCACGACCTTCGCCCACCTCGATGCGACGACCGTTCTGTCGCGTCAGATCGCGGAACTGGGTATCTACCCGGCAGTGGACCCGCTCGACTCGACGTCGCGTATTCTCGATCCGATGGTGATCGGCGAGGAGCATTACGCGGTTGCCCGTCAGGTGCAGGAAATCCTCCAGCGTTATAAGGCGCTTCAGGACATCATCGCCATTCTGGGGATGGACGAATTGTCGGAAGAGGACAAGGTGGCCGTGGCCCGTGCGCGCAAGATCCAGCGCTTCCTCAGCCAGCCCTTCCATGTCGCCGAGATCTTCACCGGTTCGCCGGGCGTGCTCGTGCCGATCGAGAAGACCATCGACGGGTTCAAGCGCCTGTGTGCCGGTGAATTCGATCACCTGCCCGAAGCCGCTTTCTACCTCGTCGGTGATATCGACGAAGCCGTCGCGAAGGCCGGTAAACTGGCCGAGGCTGCCTGATCATGGCGGATACCATGCAGGTCGAACTGGTGTCGCCGGATCGCCTTCTCGCATCGGTCGAGGCGGAGAAGGTCATGCTACCGGGTGCTGACGGTGATTTCACCGCAATGCCCGGTCACGTGCCGGTTGTGACGTCCCTCAGCCCCGGCGCGATTGTGATCGTGAATGGCAGTGAGGAGACGGAATACCTGATCGCGGGGGGCTTCGCCGAAGTCTCCGGCGCGGGAATCTCGGTGCTTGCGGAATTCGCTTCTTTGCGCAGCGAAGCGACACCGGAAATGTTTGCCTCGTCCCTCGAAGCCGCCGAGAAATCGCTCGATGGGTTGGAGAAAGACGAACTCGCCGAAGCAACGCGGCGGTACGGCAATCTGAAAATGATGATCGAAACGCTCGGACGGGCAGCCTGATTTCGCACCAGCCAACCCGGTCTTAATGATAATCACGGCCCCGCTTTACCGGGGCCGTTTTCGTTTCAACGATCCATGTAATCTGTCAATTCGGCAAAGATCGCTTCGTAGAGATCACGCTTGAAAGAGACGATTTTCTCGATCATGTCGGCGGGCTTCATCCAGCACCATTCGCTGAATTCGGCGTGTTCCGTCGCGATATCGACGTCGCTGTCTTCGCCCAGAAAGCGCATCGCGAACCACATTTGCTCCTGCCCGCGATATTTGCCACCCCAGAGCTTGCCGAGTAATTCGTCGGGCAATTCGTAGCGTAGCCAGTCACTCGTCTGTCCCAAAACGGTGACTTTGCTTGCGGGAATGCCGGTTTCCTCGGTCAATTCACGCAAAGCCGCCTCTTCTGGCAGTTCGCCGAAATCAATGCCGCCCTGTGGCATCTGCCAAGCGTCGCTCTTGTTATCGATGCGCTTGCCCGCGAAAACCGTTCCGTCGGGTCGAAAGAGCATCACGCCCGCGCCGGGGCGGTAGGGAAGGTACATCGGGTCGGTTTTGCCTGTCATGGGTATCCTTACCCGGCATCGTCGATCCGCGTGACGGGGACGAAGACGATGCCCCTTTTTTGCGCTTTGACGATCCAGTCTTCCAGCGTTGCAATGGTATCTCGGTACGTTGTCGCCACACCGATTGCAATGCCATCGCGTCGTGCTTGTGCTTCGAGGGTGGACAGGCGGTCCATCATCGAGGTGGTATCGCGTTCTATATCGATGGCCACCGTGCTGGCGGCATAGGGGATATTGCGGGCGTTGGCGAGGCCGCGCAGGCGGCTTTGACCGCTCGGCTGGTTTTCAAACAGAAAGAGGTCGCGCGCGCCGATTCCGTCGATGACCGGGGATGCCGCGATATCAGATCGACTGAATTTCGCGCCGAGATAGCTGGAAATGCCGGAGGCACCGGGCACGCGGGCGAGGGCTTTGTCGAGTCGGGCGAGGTTGTCCGGGCCGGTATTCGCGACGCGCAGGGTGAGCGGCTCGCCGGGGTCACGGCGCGGGTTCATCGGCTCCATCGGGATTTCGGCGAGGATCGTATGGCCATCTGCGCGTGCGGCGCGGGCGAGGTCGCCGGTCTTCTTGCCAATGGGCGCGAAGGCGAGGGTGATGGCTGATGGAAGCGAATCAATGGCTTTGCGGGTCGTCGCCTCGTGGATACCAGCGGCGGTGACGACCAGCGCAATGCGCGGAGCGCCCGGAATGCGCGGTGCGGTGTCGGTGGTGACAGCTTCTTCGACAGGAAGGGGTGCCAGTGGAGCCAGCTCTGTCGTTTCGATCACGACGGGCAGGGTACTCGCGACCGAATCGGCGACCGGCTTTAGCACGGGCCGTGCGGGTGCCGGGCGGGGTGGCTTGCGCCGTGGCTCGGTGTAGAGCGGTTTTGCGGGCTTTACCGCTGCGACCGTGGCGATTGGTGCCTGCGGTTCCGGTGTGGGAAGCAGGGCCGCAAAACGCAGGTCAGGGGCGTCATCCACCACCGGAAGGGTCATGCGTGCCGGGATCGCGATGCGCGGCGAAAGGGTGGCGCGGCTCGTGGTCGGCTTCGCTGGCGTCAGCTTGCGTGACCCCAGGGCATTGCCCGTCAAAAGGCGGTCGATAGGGCGTATCGCCGTGACGAAGCCGCGCTTTACCTCGACGGTGCCGTTTTGCGGGGCGAGGTTGGATAGCAGCGGGACGGCGATGGCGGTGCAGAACAGGCCGAGGAGAACCGCATGGACGAGGCGGGGTCGTCTGAAAGGAAAAATCGCGCGTTTCACACCGGTCACCCTGCTTCGATTACGATTGTCATCGTTCGATGCACAGCAAACCGCAGAATCATTGGGATCGGATGAACCGGCGTAAAAAAACGCCCACCGTTTCAGGTGGGCGTCTTGTCGTCAGATCGCTTGCAAGGATCAGTTATCGTCGTTCAGCGAGCTGTAGACAGATAGACCCTGAAGCAGATCGAGGGCGTATGAGAGTTGGTAATCCTCGTCACGCAGTTCGAGGCGGCGCTGGTGCAGGGCCTCGTCCTCAGCGCGTTTCTTGAGGTCTTCTTCGGAGAGGCTGTCATTGCCGAGGCTGCCACGCATCTGGCTTTCGGAGTAGCTGTTGCGGCGTGCCTTCTGTTCGTCCTCTTTCAATTCGACCTGTTCGACGATGATGTCTGGCTCGATGCCCAGCGCCTGAATCGAGCGGCCCGATGGGGTGTAGTAGCGGGCGGTGGTCAGGCGAATGGCACCCTTGGAGGCCAGCGGCATGATCGTCTGGACCGAGCCTTTGCCGAAGGTCTTCTCGCCGACGACGATGCCGCGGCGGTGATCCTGAATGGCACCGGCGACAATCTCGGAAGCCGAAGCGGAACCGCCATTGACCAGCACGACGACGGGCTTGCCATCGGCAAGATCGCCTTTCTGGGCATTGTAGCGGTCGGCGTTCTGTTGATCGCGCCCGCGCGTCGAGACGATCTCGCCTTGATCAAGGAAGGCGTCGGAGACGGCGACCGCCTGTGTCAGCAGACCGCCGGGGTTGTTGCGCAGGTCGATGACATAGCCGGATACATTGTTCGCGCCCAACTCGTCTTTGATCTTGGCCATCGAAGCGGCGAGGTTCGTGAAGGTCTTCTCGGAGAATTTCGAGACGCGCAGAACGCCGACATCGCCTTCGATGCGGTGTTTGACGGCCTTGATCTCGATGACGGCGCGGGTCAGCGTCATCTCGATCGGCTCTTCCTCGCCTTCACGGGCGATGGTCAGCTCGATATCGGTGTTCACCAGACCGCGCATCAGATCGACGGCTTCGCCGATGGTCATGCCGAGGACGGATTCGCCGTCGATATGGGTGATGAAGTCATTCGCTTTCACGCCAGCTTCGGATGCGGGGGTGTCATCGATGGGGGAGATGACCTTGACGAAGCCGTCTTCCATCGTGACCTCGATACCCAAGCCGCCGAATTCGCCCTTGGTATCGTCCTGCATGTCGACGAAGTTATCGGGATTCAGGTAGCTGGAGTGAGGATCGAGCGAGGTGAGCATTCCGTTGATGGCGGCCTCGATCAACTCCTCCTCGTTGACCTCCTCGACATAGGCCGAGCGCGTACGCTCGAACACGTCGCCGAACAGGTCGAGGTATTCATAGGTCGAAGCGGCTTGCGCGGGGCCGATCAGGCGGGGCGCGCCGAAATGCGCGGTCAGCGCAATACCGGCGGCGGCGCCGAACAGCGTGGCGACCAGGGTCTTTTTCATTGTGCATCCACCTTTCGGATCATCTGGCCCCCGGACGGGCCGAACCACTCGCCGGGGTCTATGGGAGCGCCACGCCGTCGCATCTGAAGATAGAGCGATGCAACCGCGTTGGCGGAGAGGGCTGATTGGTCGGCGAGGAATTCCTCGCTTTCGGAAATAGGGCCGGTCAGCGTGCCGATTGGCTCGCCGCGCTGGACGGGATCACCGGTTTTGCGGATCAGGTCCGACAGGCCAGCGAGGACGATCTGGTAATCTTCCCCGATGTCGATGACGGCCACAAGGCCGAAACTGTTCACGGGTCCGGCATACGACAATGTGCCGTTCCACGGCGCGTAGACGAGCGCATAGGGCTTGGCGTCGAAGACCATGCCGAGGGCTTCGTTGCCGGTCTGGGCCTGACCGTATTCCTGCGCGATTTCACCGCCCGTAACGGGCCAGACGAATTGGCCGCGTGCCTCGTTGAGTGGGCGGGCGGGCGGCAGGATGCGCTGGGAGGGCTGAACCAACGCCCGGCGCACAGGTTTTTGCAGCGGTGCGGGGGAGCGTTCGGTCAGGCGTTGCAGGCGTTTGGCGCGGGCAGTGAGGTTTTCGGCCTCTTGCCGCAATGCCTCGGCCTGTTCCATCGTCTCGCGCTGAAGCTCCTTGCGTTTGCCCACGAGCACCCAAAGTTCGCGTTCACGCTCGCGCAGGGCTTCGATGGCCTCCTTCGTTGCCTCGCGTGCGCCTTCGGTTTGCAGGCGCAGGTCGTCGATGCGTTTGACGCGGAGCAGCGTGGCGCGGGCGTTGAGTTCTAGGGCGTCGCGTAGGCCGATCAGGGCGCTGGAGCCGCGTGCGGCGCGCAGGGCATCGCCGTTATAGGCGACCAGTTCGGGGGCGTTCGCCTTGGATAATGCGACCATCGCGGAATATGCGGCGGCGTTTTGACGGCGGCGGACGCGCAAGGCCTCGCTCGCGCCCGCTTCTTCATTGGCGAGGGCGACGAGTTCGGCGCGTTTCTCGGAAACGACGGCTTCGAGTTCGACGATCTCTTTTTCAATGGCCTCGATGCGCTTTTCGTCGCGCAGGGTGTCGGCGGCGACCTTCTGGGCTTGCTTCTCCATCTCGGCGGCACGCTGGGCGCTGATGCGAGAGTTGCGCTTGAGAATTTCAGCTTGGGCCGGGTCGACATAGACGCCACCCGCTTGTTGGGCGAGGGGGGCGCTGACGATGCCGGTGGCGAGGGCCGTGGCGAGGAGGGCCATGCGGATCATGCCATTGCCTCGCGCTGTTGTGCGGCGGCAGGGCGCAGCAGGCTTTCGCCGGTCATGGCGGCGGGTTGGGCGATGCCGAGCAGCGAAAGCAGGGTCGGCGCGACATCGGCGAGGCGACCCGGCGCAAGGTCATCCCCCCCGCCGACGAGCCAGACGGGGACTTCGTTGAGGGTATGGGCGGTGTGGGGGCCACCGGTTTCGGGGTCGATCATCGTTTCGCAATTCCCGTGATCCGCGCAGATAAGCATCGCGCCGTTTGCGGCCTCGATGGCGGTAATGGCCTCGCCGAGATCGGCATCGACGGTCTCGACCGCCCTGATGGCCGCCGTCAGGTCGCCGGTATGGCCCACCATGTCTGGGTTTGCGTAATTCGTCACGATGAAATCATAGTCACCCGACCGAATGGCCGAAACAAGGCGGTCCGTGACGTCGCGGGCCGACATTTCGGGGGCGAGGTCATAGGTCGCGACCTTGGGACTGGGGGCCATCTGGCGATCTTCGGCGGTGTTCGGTGTTTCGATGCCGCCATTGAAGAAGAAAGTGACGTGGGGGTATTTCTCGGTTTCAGCGAGGCGTAGCTGGCGCAGGCCCGCGTGGGCGATGACCTGTCCGAGCGTGTCATCGAGCGTCTCATCCGGGAAGAGGGCGGTCATATAGGCGGCGTGATCCGTCGAATATTCGACCATGCCTGTTGCCGCCGCGAGGGTGGGCGCGGGGCGTGCAAAGGCCGTGAAGGCTGGATCGGCAAGGGCGGCGAGGATCTCGCGGGCGCGGTCGGTGCGGTAATTAACGCAAAGGATACCGTCGCCGGGGGCGATGCCCGCGTAGTCACCGATGGCGGTGGGGCTGATGAATTCGTCCGTTTCGTCGCGGGTATAGGCGGCGGTGATGGCGTCGGTCACCGTGGCGGTGCGCTCGCCCTCGCCCTTGGCAATGGCGTCGTAGGCGCGCTGCACGCGGTCCCAGCGGTTGTCGCGGTCGAGGACGAAGAAGCGGCCCGACAATGTGGCGACACGAATACGAGGATCATCGCCAAGATCGGCGGTAAATTCGGTCCAATAGCCTTCGATGCTGCGCGGGGCGACATCACGCCCGTCACCGATCAGATGCAAGCGCACCTCGATGCCTTCGGCGGCGATCAGCCTGGCGGCATGGGCGAGGTGGCGTTGGTGCGAATGAACGCCGCCGGGGGAGAGCAGGCCGAGAAGGTGGGCGGCGCCGCCGCTGGCCTTGAGTGCGGCGATATGCGCGCGCAGGGCGGGGCGGTCGCGGAAGGTGTCGTCGGCAATGGCGGTGTCGATCTTCGGCAGGTCCATCATTACGACGCGGCCCGCGCCGATATTCATGTGGCCGACCTCGGAATTGCCCATCTGACCTTCGGGCAAGCCGACATCGAGGCCGTGGGTGCGCAGGGTGGCCATAGGGCAGGTGGCGGTCAGGCGGTCGAGGGTGGGGGTGTTCGCCAACGCCACGGCATTCCCCTCGCGCTCGGCACGAAGGCCCAACCCGTCGAGAATCACGAGGGCGACAGGCCCGCGCGTCGTATCGTCAGTAGCGTTCAAGCGGATCTCTCCCACATCCCAATACCGGACATCGTACCGTCCGTTCCAGCCGCCGTAAAGCGGTTGGCAACCATGGAAACAGGGTTAACGGATGGTTGATTAACAAAGTGTCACCCGCCCCGGTGATAGGGGTGATTTGCGGCGATGGTGGCGGCGCGATATACCTGCTCCGCGAGCATCGCACGGACCAGCATGTGCGGCCATGTCGCGGCCCCGAAAGATAGCAGGCGGGTCGCCCGCTTGCGAATTTCGGGTGAATGGCCGTCCGCCCCGCCAATGGCGAAGGCGATGCCGGGGATGCCGTCATCGCGATAATTGCCGAGAAGGGTGGAGAAGGCGGCGCTGTCCATCGCCTTGCCGCGTTCATCCAGCGCAATCAAAGGCCAGCCGTCGGGCAGCTTTTCGAGGAGGCGGTCGCTTTCACTGCCGCGTCCTTTCGCGTCGATCTCGATCAGGTCGAGCGGGCCGAGACCGAGGCCTCGTCCGGTGGCATCGAAACGCGCGCGGTAATCGTCGAACAGGGACCGTTCGGGGCCGGGTTTCGCCCGCCCTACCGCTAGGATGGCGATCTTCATATCGCCCGCATCGTCACCGGATCAGCCGTTCAGGGCCGGTCCGGGGATATCCGTCCACATCCGTTCGAGGTTGTAGAACTCGCGGACTTCAGGGCGGAAAATATGGATGATGATGTCGCCCGCATCGATCAGCGCCCAATCGCCTTGGGCCACGCCTTCGAGGCGGGGAACGATCTTCGCATCCTGCTTGAGTTTCTCGACGAGTTTCTCGGCGATGGTCACCACTTGCCGCGTCGATGTA
>CALJIU010000043.1 GCA_937974055.1 uncultured Neomegalonema sp.
GCCAGATCGTCATCGACGACATGGGTGTAGATTTCCGTCGTCGCGATATCCGAATGGCCCAACAGCGTCTGAATCACCCGCAAATCGGCCCCATTCGCCAGCAAATGCGTGGCAAAGGCATGGCGCAGGGTGTGGGGCGAAATCATGGTGGCGTCCAACCCGGCATCCAAAGCGATGGCGCGCAGCACCTGAAAGAACCGCGCCCGCGTCAAATGCCCGGATTTTCCGCGCGAAGGAAACAGATACGGCGAATCCTTCAGTTTCACATCCGCATCCCGCACCGCCAGCCACGCCGCAATCGCCTTCCGCGCCCGGTCGGATAATGGCGCGAGGCGGTCCTTGCCGCCCTTGCCGCGCACCGTGATCATCTGCGGCAAACGGCGGACGCTGGCCACTGGCAGAGTGACGAGTTCTGAGGTGCGCAGACCCGACGCATACAGCATCTCGATCAGGCAGGTATTGCGCACCACCTTCGCCCCGCTGCCCTTGCGCGCTGCGGCGAGCAAGGCCGAGATATCGTCGACCGACAGCGTTCGGGGCAGGGCGCGGGTCTTGCGCGGTCCCTTGATCGGCGCGGCGGGGTCGTCGTTGCGCAGACCCTCGTCGAACAGAAACGCATGGAACTGCCGGATCGCCGATAGCCGTCGCGCGCGGGTCGAGGCCGCGAACCCGGCGGCATCCAGCCCGGCGATATACTCCTCGATATCCGCACGGCTCGCCGTCAGCGGGGCCATGCTCTGCTCGTAATCGGCCAGATCACGGCGATAAGCGTCGAGCGTGTTCAGCGCCACCCCCCGTTCGGCGGCAAGATGATTCAGAAATGACCCGACAGGATCGATCAGCGCCACCGTTCCGTCAGCATGGTTTCGATGGCGATGGCGCGGGCATCGTCCGCCAGCCCGATGGCCCGCAGGGCGCGGATCATGGTGTCCAGCGTCCGGGCGGTCGTCGGGTCTTCGGCCCCGATGGCGGCGGCGGCGGCCAGCACCGTCTCGGCGGTATTGCCGTCCTGCGCGGTCTTCAGATACCCCTCCGCCGGGAGATTCGGGCGCAGCGCGATATCGAACCCGGCCAGTGCAGCCAGCGCCCGGCGGGCGTGCTCATCGCCACTTCGCGTCCGCTCGCGCAGGGCATTGCCATAGGCGCGCTGCCAGGGTTCCGACCAGTTCGCATCCGCGATGGCCATGACGGCGGCGACATCGGCCTCCTCGGCGGGGCTTTTCGCGCCCTGTGCATCCGACCATGCCCGCGCTGGACGCACTTCACCGCCCAGCAGCATCGCGTCACGGATGGCATAGCTCAAGGTACCCAGATTGGCGGCGGCACTGCTCGGCAAGCGCGCGGCGGCGGGGGCCATGACCCGGCCAAGCTGTGCAAAGCCGCCCGCGCCAGAGGTGCGCGCGACCGCGATCAGCGCATTGCCGATTGCCGTTGCATCGGGGGATTTTTGGGCATCTTGCACCGCTTTTGCCCGCGCCCCGATGGGTCCATCAACACCGCTGGCAAGTGATACGTATAATTCGCGCAGGGTCTTCGTCTCGATGGCCCCGACCGCCTCCAACCGCTCCGCCGCGATCAGCGCGCCCTTCGAGCCAGTACTCTCCAGCGCGAACAGCCCCGCGATCATCGGCAAGGGCGCGCTCTGCACGACGGGCTGGTTCGCGCGGCCAAGGCTGCGCAGCATCGCGATGCGGATGGGGGTCAACATGCTGGCATGGGGCACCGGCACGTAATCAATCAGCGTCTCATCGACCAAAGCCTCCAGCAAAGGTGCATCTATCGTATCGACCGCCCCCATCTCTGCCATCGCATTGATTGCCGTCCCCGCCAGCGGATCACCCGTCTGGGCGAGGCAATAGGCGCGCAAGGTCGACCAGAACCCGTCTTCGTCCGGGCCGAGCGTTGCGTCTGGGTCCAGAACATCCTGCTCGCACAGTTCCTCGTCCCGCCCGACAATCAGCGCGGCATTCGCCCGCGTCCGGCGCAGGGCATCGTTCGCATCGTTCCCGGCGGCCCCGGCCAGGCTCGACGCTTCTTCGGCGGCGCCAAACCGGATCAGTGCATCGGCGCGTGCGGCCAGCAGCCCATCAGAATTCGCAGGCGGCGTGGCCCCAGCAATCAGCGCCCGGCGCACCAGCCGGTTCACCGTATACAGCGTCGTCGGCTTCGCATCCTCCACCAACGCCACGGCCCGCGTTCCGCTGGTGCTGCCCCACATATCCTCTGACAAGCCCAGCGCGCCTGCCCCTTGCAACCCGGCGGCTTCCACCGAGGGCGCGTCGAGGCTGGTCGAGCCGATCTGGCTATCGAAACTGCGGTCGTCGCGGATCGCCCCCGGATCGACCGTCACTGGCTCATCCGACGATTGCACGGCGCTGGGCAGGCCAAGGCTGACCTCCTGTGCCATGACGGGGGTGATGGCGCTGACCAGCACGGCGGCGGGGAGAAGGCTTTTAATTGCCTTTGAACAGAACATCCTGCGGAACCTCATCTACGATTTCGCGAAGGGGGGGTGGAATATCCGCGATGGCCACATAGGCGGCTGCCACCAGCAACGCCAGCAGCACGAGCATCAACAGAAACCTGAAGAAGCGGCCCACTGCATTCCCCTTTTCATACGACCCGGCGCAGCCTATAGCATCGACGGGTGCGGCTAAGTATGTCTTCAGCCGTTTTATATTTGGTAAGCACGGCATTTCACACCGTGTTCTTTGTGTCTTGACGGGAAATTATGGCGAAAGAGAAGCCCCTTGCGGTCCGACCGCCCGCTTTACGGCGTCATGTGGTGCTTGTGGGCCTCATGGGTGCGGGGAAAAGCGCGATTGGACGTCGGGTCGCGGCCCGGATCGGCGCGCGCTTTCGCGATGCGGATACCGAGATCGAAAAAGCCGCCGGAATGCGGATCAGCGATATCTTCTCGGTCCATGGCGAGGTGGAGTTCCGCATCGGTGAACGCCGCGTGATCACTCGGCTGCTGGATGGCGACCCGATCCTTTTGGCGACGGGGGGCGGGGCGTATATGGATGATAATACGCGCTTCTTGCTCAAGCAGATCGCGACGACGGTATGGATGCGCGCCGAACTTGACGTGCTGGTCAAGCGTACCTCCAAACGCGGCAATCGACCGCTGCTCAAGAACGGCAATCCTCGCGAAATCCTCGCCACGCTGATCGACAAACGCTACCCCATCTATGCCGAAGCGGATATCGTGGTCGATAGCCGGGATGAACCGCATGAAGTCACGGTCAACGATATCATCGACGCTTTGAAAGCGCGGGGGGATTTGGCATGACCGGGTTGCAAACCGTCCCTGTCGCCTTGGGCGAGCGCAGCTACGATGTTGCCATCGGCACCGGCCTGATCGCACAGGCGGGCAAGCATTGCGCACCGTTCTTCAAACGCCCCCGCACCGTGATCGTCACAGACGAAACCGTCGCCGGACTGCACCTGTCCGCCCTGCAAGCGGGCCTGTCGGCGGGGGGCATCGAGTCGGAGGCCGTGATCGTCCCCGCCGGGGAAGGCTCGAAAAGCTGGCCCGTGTTGGAGCGGGTGACAGAGGCGCTGCTGGCCGCGCAGGTCGAGCGTGACGATCTGGTCATCGCCTGTGGCGGCGGCGTCATCGGCGATCTGGCGGGTTTCGCAGCGGCGATCCTGCGGCGCGGGGTGGGCTTCATCCAGATACCGACTTCGCTGCTGGCGCAGGTGGATAGCTCGGTCGGCGGCAAGACCGGCATCAACTCGCCGCTGGGTAAGAACCTGATCGGCGCGTTCCATCAGCCGCGCCACGTGCTGATCGACATCGACGTACTCGACACCCTGTCGGGCCGCGAATTCCTCGCCGGGTATGGCGAGGTGGTGAAATACGGGCTGCTGGGCGATGCGGATTTCTTCGAGTGGCTGGAAACTGCGGGGCCACGCCTGCGCGATGGCGACAAGGCTTTGCGGATCGAGGCCGTGCGCCGCTCCGTCGCCGCCAAGGCGGGCATCGTCTCGCGCGACGAGACCGAACGCGGCGAGCGCGCCCTCCTGAACCTCGGCCACACCTTCGGCCACGCGCTGGAGGCGGCGACGGGCTATTCCGACCGCCTGCTCCACGGCGAGGGCGTCAGCATCGGCACCGGCCTTGCCTTCGACCTCGGCGCACGGTTGGGCCTCTGCGCGCAGGAAACCCCGTCAAGGGTCGCCGAACACTTCGCCCTCATGGGCCTCAAACGTACCCTCGCCGACATCCCCGGCGACCTCCCCGACGCCGACGCCCTCATCGCCCTCATGGCGCAGGACAAGAAGGTCGTCGGCGGCGTCCCCGCCTTCATCGTGCCGCGCGCCATAGGCGATACTTTCGTGAGTCGCGACGTGCCGCCGGAAGCAGTGCGTGATGTAATCGATGCGGCGCTGGCGGGACGGTAATCCTCAAATCCCGCCAACGAGAACGTCGATCGCTCGGATGATTGCGTCGCGTTCCGCATCGAGATTGATATCGGTCACATCGAGCGCATCGCGCCGAGCGCTGATGATAAAGCGAGTCGCCAGCACAGCCTCGATCTCATTGATCTGCAGTACCGGATTCAACCGATCCGCGCGCGGGAAGCCTTCGATCAGCGGAATCACCACTACATGCCTGTCATGGCGCAGCAGGTCAGAGTCGATAACTACGCCAAGTGCTGCGCCGTATCGGACGACATCGAACTGCTTCAGCCTTTCTTCGCCGCATCGGCAAGTTGTCCCGCTGCTATATCCGCGAATGGGTGACCGTTCATGTCGATCCATTCATCCTGCGCGCGAAGTGCATCTTTATATTTTTCCAGCCACGTTTCGCGCTGTGCAACGTCAATTGCGGTTCTCAAGGCGGCATTCGTCACTGCCACGACGTCTATCCCCAAGGCTTGCGCTTCTAGGGCTAGGTCACCAAGTCGCTTCTCAGAAGCAGCCGTCATTCTAACGCCCCTTTGCTCGTCATTCCGTCCAACATGGCATTCCATGACTGCATCGACAACCGCTGGCTTTTAACGCGGCTTCACCATCTCCCAATCCAGATGCGCCCTTATCGTCGGCCATTCCGCCGCCACGATAGAATAGACCGCCGTGTCGCGGATCGTGCCGTTTGCCATCATCATATGCGCTCGTAATATCCCATCGAACTGCGCGCCCAGCCGTTCGATGGCTCGGCGGCTCTGCTGGTTCAGGCGGTGGGTGCGGAATTCGACGGCGATGCAGTCCAGCACCTCGAAGGCATGGCCCAGCAGCATCCGCTTGCATTCGGTGTTCAGCCCCCCGCGCTGCACCGAGGGGCGCACCCATGTCGAGCCGATCTCCACCCGTCGGTTGGCCGCGTCGATGTTCATGTAGGTGGTCATCCCCACCGCCCGGCCATCCGGCGTCAGCACCGCAAAGGGCAGCATCGACCCCGCCGCGCGCAGGGCCAACCGCCGCTCGATCTCCGCCGTCATGCCCTCCGGCGCGGGAACGGTCGTGTACCATAACCGATTCAACTCCCCCTCGGCGGCGGCCTCCGCCAGATCGTCCGCATGGTCCGCCCTCAGCGGCACAAGCGACGCACATCGCCCGCATAGTTCGATCTCCGGTGGCCAAGGCACGGTCATGCCCGCCCGCCCCGCACGACTTCGTAGCCCGGCTCCTCTGGCTCATCATCCACCATATCCGCCGGAAATCCATCGGCCAGAATCGACAGGCCGGTGGCGTCTTCCAACCGCCGGATGATATTCGGCGACAACTCCCGCTCGCCATACCGCGCGATCCCGTCATCGAAGATTTCCACCATTTTCGGGCTGATCTCCAGCGGCACGCCTTCGCGGTCGGCAATCGCCTGAAACAGACCAATATCTTTCTTTACGAGGTCCATCGTAAATTCGATATCACGCGACCCGTTCAGGATGATCTGTCCCTCTGTCTCGGCCACGAATGACGTGCCGGAGGAGATGCGGATCGCCTCGTAGGTGGTCGCCATGTCCAGCCCGGCGGCCTTCATCGTCACCATTGCCTCGCAAACCGTCAGCAGATTCGCGGTGGCCAGATAGTTCGTCATCACCTTCAACACCGATGCCGTGCCCAGCGGCCCGGTATGCAGCACCCGCCGCCCCAGCGAGGTCAGCAGCGGCAGGATGCGCTCGAAGGTCGCGCGGTCGCATCCGGCGAAGATCGAGATGTTGCCCGTCGCCGCCCGGTGGCATCCGCCGGAGACAGGGCAATCGACCGCCGCGCCCCCCTTGCCGATGACCAACGCGCCTAGCCGCTTGATCTCCGCCTCGTCGGTGGTCGACATCTCCAGCCATATCTTCCCCGGCCCGACCGCACCCAACAGACCGTCTTCGCCCTCCATCACGGCGGCGCTGGCGGCGGGGGAGGGCAGGCAGGTGATCACCGTCTCGCAAGCCTCCATCATCGCGGCGGGACTATCCGCCCATGCCGCGCCTTGGTCGAGAAACGGCTGCGCCGCCGCCCGGTCGAGGTCGCGCACCGTCACGTCATGGCCATTGCGCAGCAGGCTTCCCGCCAGCTTGCCGCCGACATTGCCCAGACCGATGAATCCGATTTTCATGTCTTTCCCTTCCGATATCAGGTTCCGACCATGCCGAGGCAATCCGTTGCTGCGCTGTGCCGGTTCCGACCTTTGGCGTCGCTTTCGGCCTATCCGTCCCGATCCGGGATCGATGGTGCCAGTCAGACCAAAAGATGGGTTCAGAGCGGGAAATTCAGTGAAATTTGAACGTCTTCACGCCCGCGCATTGCCTTAGGTCTTGCACCTGTTACCGTTCTCCTTTTCACTCGAAAGCAGAGGCTTGGTAAAAGTCTGCTTATCGGAGATGACGATGAAGAAGACGCTTTCGATCCGTCCGGGCGTATCCGCGTTTGCACCCTGTGCAACCGCTGGTTTTGCCCTCGGCAGGATTATCAGTGCGTCTTCTCTCGAAGCTTCGACCGCAAAACGGGACGCTCGTCTCGACAAGGCTTATGACGAAGCGATGGGTGGTCCTCATCCTCGCGCGGCATTCTGCGAGCATCGCGTTTTTCTTTAATGAATTTAACACGGGGGGACAGCATGGATGATGCGGACCACAACGGACTGAGCGTCGATAAGGTATCGATGGTCTTTACTTTGCCGGGGGGCGGATCGGTCCACGCCCTTAATAACGTCAGCCTCGATCTCGCCTCTGGCGAGTTGATGTCGGTGCTTGGCCCATCGGGTTGCGGCAAGACGACATTGCTCAACATCATCGCCGGGTTCCTCGCCCCAACCGAAGGGGGCGTGTTCCTCAACGGTCATCAGGTGACGGGACCGGCGGCAGAGCGCGGCATGGTGTTTCAGCAGGGTGCGTTGTTCGAATGGCTGGACGTTCGCAAGAACATCTCATTCGGCCCCCGCATGATGGGCAAGTCAAAGAAGGAATGGGGACCGAAGGTCGACCATCTGCTTGATATCGTCGGCTTGGGCGATTTCGGTGACAAGCCGGTCTATCAGCTATCGGGCGGGATGCAGCAGCGTGTGGCGCTTGCCCGCTGCCTCGCCAACGACCCGGACGTGATCCTGATGGATGAACCCTTGGGCGCGCTCGACGCTCTGACCCGCGAAAAGATGCAGGGTCTGGTGCTCAAGCTGTGGAAGGAGACGGGCAAGACCATCGTTCTCATCACCCACTCGGTCGAGGAAGCCCTGTTCCTCGGTGAACGGCTGATCGTCATGGCCCCGCGCCCCGGACGTATCCACCGTGAATACCGTCTGCCCTTCGCAGAGCAGGGCCTGACGATATCGCCCCGTGAAATCAAGGCATCCGCCGACTTCGTTGAGAAGCGTGAGGAAATCCTGTCGATGATCTGGGAAATGGAAGAAGAAATCATGGGGAGGGCCAGCGCATGACCGACGCACCCAATGACAATGGCTCGGAGACAAAGCTCGTCGCCGCCCCGCAGGAGCAACCATCCGCGCTGATGATGTGGCTGGGTCTGGCCGATAACAGCTTTACCCGGCAAAAGACGGTGAAGTTCGGTGATCCCACGGCGGTCAATTCGGGCCGTCTCTACAGCTTTATCACCGTGATTTTCCTGCTGCTGCTGTGGTGGGTTACGACCTCGCAGGGTTGGGTCAAGCCGATCTACTGGCCGTCTTTTGAGGCCGTCGGTAACCGCCTTACCAAGCTGTATGAGCAGGGTTTCCGCAATGTGGCCCTGTGGGAGCATGTCTATATCAGCGTCTATCGCGTGTTGACGGGCGTGTTCTTCGGTGCAATCGTCGGCATTCCGCTTGGCTTCGCGATGGGCCTCAGTTCCGTGGCACGTGGCCTGTTCGATCCGATTGTGGAATTCATGCGGCCAATCCCGCCACTGGCGCTGATCCCGCTGATCATTCTGTGGCTGGGCATCGACGAGACGGCGAAGATCACGCTGCTGTTCCTTGCGGCCCTGTTCATCATGATCATCGCCGCCCGTTCTGGCGTGTCGGGGGTCAAGATCTCGAAGGTCCATGCGGCCTACAGCCTTGGGGCATCGAAGTTTCAGGTGCTCAAGAACGTCATTCTGCCCAACGCCTTGCCGGAAATCTTCACGGGTATCCGCACCGCGATGGGGGTCTGCTGGGGTACCGTCGTTGCCGCCGAACTCGTGGCGGCGGAGAAGGGGGTTGGCTCGATGATTATGATCGCGAAGAACTTCCTTCAGACCGATACGGTGGTCATTGGCATCATCATCATCGGTATCATCGGTTACGCCATCGAGATGCTGATGCGCCTGCTCGAACGCTGGCTGATTCCGTGGCGTGGCAAGGGCTAAAGGCCCACCACCTTTGCCATCCAATGAAAAGGCCCCCGCCAGAAAAGCGGGGGCCTATTTTTATCGAATACGCATCGTCAAACGCTTGCCGCGTCAACTAAACCTTACAGGATAACCGTATCGTCGCCGTTCATTCTTTGTCGCCCTCCGAAGTAACCCTTTGAGAAAGCAGCGCTTCCGCTGCAATCCACATGTCAGGTTTGCGAGAAAAGGGTAAATCGAAGGTTAAATCAAGGGATTGAATAAATCTTAATTTTGGAACAAAAAAAGTACAAGATTTGGGATTTTATGTATTTACTTTGACTTGCTAGCAAACCTTCACAGGAATTTTTTTCCCTGTTGTGAAATAATAATTCAACGGTCAGAAGAAAATGCCTTACCAGCCCGTGTTTCGTTACAGTGGTTTCGTTCTGCCGATTGCGGAATTTAGGCCGGGGATTGAAAATATGTTGGATAGATTCGGCTGTTTTAGTATCAATTCAGAACTATTTTTAATTTGCACTATTTTCTGCAAGAGCGGCCCACAGATCATGGTCCCCGGCCTCGTCCACGACCACCTCCACCAGATCGCCCGGTGACAGGTCGGTGAAGCCTTCGTCGATGAAGACATTGCCGTCGATCTCCGGTGCATCCGCCGCCGAGCGCGCTTCGGCCCCGTCCTCATCGACCGTATCGACCAGCACGGTGATTCGCTTGCCCACCATCCGCGCCAGCTTGGCCTCGCTGATGCGTTGCTGCGCCTCCATGAACCGCGCCAACCGCTCGTCCTTGACCGACTGTGGCACGTGATCTGGCAGGTCATTTGCCGCCGCCCCCGCCACATCCTCGTAGCGAAAGCACCCAACCCGGTCGAGCTGCGCCTCTTCCAGCCAGTCGAGTAAGATTTGGAAATCTTCCTCCGTTTCGCCCGGAAAGCCGACGATGAAGGTCGAGCGGATGATGAGGTCGGGACAAACCGCCCGCCACGCCGCTATCCGCTCCAGCGTCTTCTCCTGATTGGCCGGGCGGCGCATGTTGCGCAGCACCGAATGCGATGCGTGCTGAAACGGAATGTCGAGATACGGCAGAATTTTCCCCGCCGCCATCAACGGCATGATGCGGTCCACTGACGGATACGGGTACACGTAATGCAGCCGCACCCAGACGCCCAGCGTCGCCAACCCTTCGCACAGATCGTGCAGGTCACTGCGATAGGTCCGCCCGTTCCATTCCGCTTCTTTATGCTTGATATCCACG
The DNA here is from genome assembly GCA_937974055.1 of uncultured Neomegalonema sp. Taxonomy (GTDB): domain Bacteria; phylum Pseudomonadota; class Alphaproteobacteria; order Rhodobacterales; family Rhodobacteraceae; genus JAHDDY01. Next base: position 10,018 of record CALJIU010000043.1, read on the forward strand.
CCATAGGCCGAGGTATCCTGCGAGATGACCAGCAGCTCCTTCACCCCCGACGCCACCAACCGCTCCGCTTCGCGCAGCACGGCATTCACAGGGCGCGAGACGAGTTTGCCGCGCATGTCGGGGATGATGCAGAACCGGCAGGAATGGTTGCAGCCCTCTGAAATCTTGAGATAGGCGTAGTGGCGCGGCGTCAGCCGTACGCCCGCCCCATCGCGAGGTGCCGGGATCAGATCTGTGAAGGCATCCGGGCGGGGCGGTACCGCCCCGTGGACCGCATCCATCACCTGCTCGTATTGCTGTGGCCCCGTCACCGCCAGGACCTTCGGATGGGCCGCTTCGATGGTGTCGGCTTCCGCGCCCAGACAGCCTGTAACGATCACCTTACCATTCTCGCGCAGCGCCTCGCCAATGGCTTCGAGGCTTTCGGCCTTGGCGCTGTCGAGAAAGCCGCAGGTATTCACGATCACCGCATCCGCACCCTCGTAATCGGGCGAGAATTGGTACCCTTCGGCTCGCAAGCGCGTGAGGATGCGCTCCGAATCCACAAGGGCCTTCGGGCAGCCGAGGCTGACCATTCCGATGGTGGGCGGTGCGGGGCGGTCGAGGGGTGCATTGCTCATGCCCGCGTTTTGCGCAGAGGCGGGCGGCTGCGCAAGTCCTAATGCGGTTTGCGGCGTGCAAGGGCTTCGGCTCGACGAGCCTTGGCGACCGGACTGACGCAATGCGTGGTCTTCTCCCAAAGCTGTGGGCAAGCCGCCACTTGCCATGCCGCACGGATCGCCGCGACGCCGCCCATCATCCAATAAGGCCAGAGCAGCGGCGCGAACAGGCTGACCCCGCGCCCAAACCGTTGATGCGATGCGGCTATGGCGGCGGCCAGCAGCAATATTTGCCCAACGAACAACGATCCAAGCAACATACCGGCCCCCGGCAGGTTCAACATCCCCAACCAAGGCGGCGCATCGAGCAGCAGCGCGGTCACCGCCGACAAGATCATCAGCGGTTGGATCAAAAACGACAGAAATCCGTCCAGCAACAACACGTTGATCGCAATCGCGGGCCAAACCCCCAGATCGCGCGCCAACCGCCGTGGGCTGCGCATATGCACCGCCCAAGTTAGCATGAAACCCTTGATCCAGCGGGACCGCTGCTTGATCCAAGACCACGGCTTGCTGGTCGCTTCCTCTCTCGTCACCGAATCGAATACCACCGCCCGCTTACCCGCCCGTGCCAGCCTCAGGCCAAGATCGGCATCCTCGGTCACATTATCCGCATCCCACCCCCCGACCGCCCGCAGGGCATCGGCGCGGATGTACAGCGATGTTCCGCCCAGCGGTACGGGCAACCCCCATCGGCTCAGGCCGCGCAGCAGCACATCGAACCACAGCGCGTATTCCATCGCCACGCAGCGCGTGAGCAGGTTGTCATCTGGGTTATAGTGGCTCAACCGCGCCTGCGCGCACACGATCTGTTCACCCCCAGCATCCAGCGTTTCAACCGCTTTTCTAATCTGATCGGGTGCGGGGTCGTCTTCCGCATCGAAGATCGCGACGATCTCGCCCCGTGCGAAGGGCAGGGCGACATTCATCGCTTTGGGCTTGGTGCGTGGGCCACCCGGCGGCACGATGAAGCATTGGATATGGCTTTCCGCCGTCAACCTTCGGGCTTCGGAAATGGTAGCGCTATCATCCTGTTCGAGCAGGATTTTGATATCCAAAGCCTTTACCGGCCAATCGAGTTTCTTCAGCGAGGTGATCAGATCCGGCAGGCTTTCGGCCTCGTCATGGACCGGCACGAAGATCGTCACGATGGGCGTGCGTCGGGGCGGCGTTGGCCGTGGCGTAGGCTTGCGCAGTGATCCAGCGATGAGGAATGCCCGCAGCAACATCGTAGCGAGTAGGTAAGGCACGAATAGCAGCCA
>CALJIU010000044.1 GCA_937974055.1 uncultured Neomegalonema sp.
GACCGTTTCGTCACGCGAATCGACGATCCCGCGCAGATGAATGAGGCGGCTTAAGGGGCGGTCAACTTCCACCCTTCATTGTAAGGCGAAACCCTTTGACCGGAGCCTTTTCAATGACGCTGCTCAAGACGACCGCCCTTGCCCTCGCACTATCCTCCGTCGCAATCGCCGGTCAGGCGACCCTGATCGCGCCGCCCGTGATGGCCAAGGCCGATAGCGCGGCGACGGATGAGACATTCCAGCGCGCGAAAAAGATGTTCGCGAAAGGCGATTTGCGGGACGCATCGATCGAGTTGAAGAACGTCCTGCGCGCGAACCCGGATCACGCCGCCGCGCGCCTGATGCTGGGCAAGATATCACTGACGGGCGGTGATCTGGAAACGGCGGAGAAAGAGGTGGGGCGCGCCCATCGCCTCGCGCCGAATGATGAAACATCCGTCCTGCTGGGCGAGATTGCGTTGCAGCGCGGCAAGGCGAAAGAGGCGCTGGCCGCCGTGAAGGGCGATTCCGCCACCGACGAGATGCGCATTCAGAAACTGGTTATATCCAGCTCTGCGTTGATCCGGCTGAATCGACTGGACGAGGCGGAAAAGACGAATCGCGATATCCTTGCGATAGCGCCATCGCGGGTCGAGGGGCATTTCGGGCTGGCCCGCGTGTTCGCCGCACAGAAGAAATACACCGCCGCCAACGATAAGGTGGACGAGATCGTGCGGGGCAAGCCCGATTATGCGCCGGGCTGGATCTTGCGGGGCGAAGTCTCCTTGTTGACGGGGGACAAGCACGCGGCATTCGTATCGTTCGACAAGGCGGTCGATTTGCAGCCGGACGATATCGGGCCGCTGATCTCGCGCGCACGTGCCAACCTCGCGAATGGCGATATCGATGGGGCGCGGGAGGATTCGAAGCTCGTCAAACGGATCATGCCCGATGCGCCGATCCGGCATTACATCGACGCGGCGATTTCCTTTGCGGAAGGCGATTACGAGACCGCGAATAACAGCTTTACCCAGTTGCAGCGCAGCTTTGATGAGTTCTCGCCCGCTGTCCTGCTCGGCGCGCTGATCAAGACGCAGCGGGGCGAACTGAACCAAGCCGATTCGTTGCTGTTGCGGTATATCTCGATGGAACCGGGCAGCCTAGATGCGCGGCGGGCGCTGGCCACGGTGCGCCTGCGCAATGGGCAACCGAGCAACGCGGTCGATATTCTCGAAAAGATCCTCGCCGATACGCCGGACGATATCGGTACGCAGCGGCGCCTTGCCAGCGCATATCTGATGCTGGACCGCTTTGACGATGCGGGCCAGTATTTTGCGGCAATCGCCAATTCGAGCAACCGGGCGAATGCGCAACAGGCGCGGAGTGCGCTGGCCCTGCTCGATCCCGCAGCGGCACAGACGAATCCCGAACTGGCCGATCCGGCAGTGCGTGCCGCCTTGCTGAAAGCAAGCGATGCGCTGTGGACCGGCGACGCGGATAACGCGGAGAAAGTGCTGGAGAAACTGGCTGGTTCGGCAAGCGATTCGCCGAGTGTGCTGGCGCTGCGCGGCGGGATCGCGGCGTCGCGTGGTGATCGTGATCTTGCGAAACGCCAACTCGACAAGGCGCTGGCCGCCAAACCCGACTTGATCGCAGCCCATGTCGCCTATGAATCATTGGACGCGACGCCCTATTCGGCGGTGGAGCGACTGGAAGCGCTGCTGAACAAGAATCCGGGCAGCGAATTCCTGAGTATGCGTCTGGTGCAGCGGTTGTCGGAAACCGGGCGCACCGATGAGGCGCTGGCCGTCCTGCGCGCGCAGACGAGCCGCCTACCCGGCTCTGCCGCCCTGTCGCGGGAATATGTGAAGACCCTTGCGCTGACGGAAGAGATGGATGGTGCCTCGCGTGAGGCGGCGCGGTTGGCCGCAGTCTCCGATGCATCGCTGTCGGATATCGCCTTCGCCACCAATTCGCTGATCGATTTCGGCGCGGGGGATGCGGCGGTTACGGCGGCGGATCGGTTGGTGAAAAGCGCGCCCGGATCGGCGCGTGCGGTGATCCTGAAGGCCGAAGCCTTGGCATCGGCAGGGCGGGTGCAGGAGGCGTATCGCGACCTGCGCAATGCGCTGAAACGCTGGCCCGGTAATGTGAGTGTGGCCGGGACGATGGCGACGCTGGCCATCGAGCGCCGCGATTCGAAGGTGGCGCAGGAAGCGGCGCAGGCGATATCGCGCAGCAACCCCAGTGCCGCCGCGCGCCTGCTGTCCCATGCCGCCGGTGAGTTGGGGCAACCCGTCGTCGCGGTGGATGTGCTGGAAAAAGCCTTCCGCAAGAAGCCCAACGGTCGCATGGCGGTCGCCCTGTTCGGCGCGCGCAAGCGGGCGGGTCGAAGCGATGCTGCCTATGATGGGCTGAAAAGCTGGATCGCGGATAATCCTCGCGACCGGGGTGCGGTGATGGCATACGCGACCGCGCTGATGGAGACGGCGCAATACGGCGAGGCCGAAGAGATGTATGCCCGCTTCCTGACGCTGGAGCCGAATAATCCGGTGGCTCTGAACAACTACGCTTGGCTGCGCCACAAGTCGTCGCGTCCCGATGCGTTGGATTACGCCCAGCGCGCCTTCGAGGCGGCAGGCGGATCGCCCGAAGTGGCCGATACCTATGGCTGGATGCTGGTGGAATACGGCAAGCTGAAACAGGGCTTGGCGCTGCTGTCCCGTGCGGCGAAGGCGGCCCCGAAGAACCCGGAAATCGGGTATCACTACGCCGCCGCGCTGTCGAAAGCCGGTCGTGGGGTGGAAGCGCGTACTGTGCTGACCGGGGTGCTGAACGGTTCGGGCAAGTTCGAGAAGCGCGGGGATGCGGAAACCCTGCTCTCGACGCTTCGGTAAAGCTTTGGCTGCGGCGGGTTTTACGCTTATTGGCGAAAACCCGGCATCGTTCAAGGCGAGCCGCAACCGTTGGTTGATAGGGGCGCGCCCCTGTCGACTGTATTGTGCGGCGCGACGAGGGCGGTCGATATCGCTGCGGCGCATGTCGACGATGCCCAGAACCGGGCGAATCTTAAGTGATTGATATCATTAATATTCAATCATAGGATGAAACACGAAAAATGAGATCGCCCCGATGTTTCACGTGAAACATCGGGGTTTCGCATTTGAAAGCCCGCAAATCAGCGGGTTTCGGGCTGGTCGGGATGCGCTATCGGTCCGTCGATATCCGTCGAGTTCAGTGGGCAAGATTCGGAACCGCGTTCTACCGGATATCGCCGCGCCGAACCGAGCGGACCAGCGTGAAGCTGATCGTCATCAGCAGGAACCACGCGCCCATCTTGCCGATGGGAACTGGCCGCCAGCCGTCGCGCTGGGACGGATAGAGCCACGTGCCGGTGACGCTGCCGATATTCTCGGCGATATATAACAGGATCGCCGCCAGCGCGAAGAAGGCGATGACAGGCACGCGCGGGCCGCCCTCGCCGAACTGTGCGATGGTGCGGGCATAGAGAAGGAAGATCGCGGCGAAGAGGCCGAGGCGGATATCCATGACGAAATGATGCGTGAAGAAATTCACGTAGATCGCAACGGCCAACAATACCGCCGCCCATTCCGGGGGCGCGCCATGCAAACGCATGTCGGATAGCCTCCAGAAGCGGGCGATATAGCTGCCCACCGCCGAATACATGAAGCCGGTAAAGAGGGGTACGTTGCCGATGGCGAGGATCGATGGCTCTGGATAGACCCACGACCCGACCGCCGTCTTGAAGATCTCCATCACGACGCCGACGATGTGGAACACCCCGATCACCCGCGCCTCCGCCCATGTCTCGCGCCCGGTGGCCAGCAGCCACGCCTGTGCAGCGATGACGACGACGAACAGGAAATCGTAACGGTAGACCGGCCAGTCATCACGCCAGATCGCAGCGGTGGCGAGCAGAAGGACGAGGATGCCGATGCCGAAGATGGCGGCGCGGGCCTGGAGGGCGATGAAGCGGCTGAGGGCGGTGGCAAACGACCCATATCCGCTGTCATTCCCGCGAAGGCGGGAATCCATTAGGAAACCTGCACAGGTTTGTTGGGGCGAAGACGGAAATCGACAAGATTGTGCTGCGACGTCCGGATTTCTTGCCCATTGGGAAATGGATTCCCGCCTTCGCGGGAATGACATTGAACGGGGGGCAAGGCGCTAGCGGCCCTCAAAGCTGGGCATCCGCTTTTCTAGGAATGCGGTGGTGCCCTCAAGGAAATCGCGGGTTCCGGCGGCTTCGGCCTGCCCCGCCGCCTCGTGCTCCATCTGCGCGGCGATGTCGTTGTCGAGGCTTTTGCGCATCCCCTGCTTGATGAGCGCGAAGGAACGGGTCGGACCCTTGGCCATCGCACGGGCGAGGCCGCGTGCTTCCTGCATCAGCGTGTCGTCCGGCACCGATTTCCAGATCAGGCCCCAATCGGCGGCGCGGACCCCATCCACCGGCTCGGTCGTCATGGCCATGCCCATGGCGCGTTGCAGGCCCACCATGCGGGGCAGGAAGTAGGTCAGCGCCACATCAGGCATAAGGCCGATACGGGCGAAGGCGACCACGAATTGCGACGAATGACCGGCAATGACGATATCCGCCAAGAGCGCAAGGCTGGCCCCCGCCCCCGCCGCCGTGCCGTTGACGGCGGCAATCACAGGCAAGGGACAATCGAGAATCGCGCGGGCCATAGGCTCGTATTCTTCGCGCAACGTGCGCTCGATATCGGGAATGCCCGTCTCCGTCTCGCCCAGATCCTGACCGGAGCAGAAGCTGCGCCCCTCCCCCGTCAGCAGCACGACCCGCGCTTTTTCGGCCTCGGCCCGCTTGATCGCGTGGGTTAGCTCGGACCGCATCGCTGCATTGAGCGAGTTGAGCGTATCGGGGCGGTCGAGCGTAATCTCGGCGATATCGCCCGACAGCACGTAACGGATCACGGTATACTCGGCCATGAGGACATTCCTTTGCATTCTGTACGCCATCGGGGATAGCAGACGGACGCGCAGACGCAAGGCTGTCGCAGGGGGACTTTGCCATATCACGAGGGTACGGTTTCGCAGGATTCCGAGAGTTTGCAGACAGGCCAACCCATCGCTTGACAGGGTTTGGACCCCTGCATATGTTGCGCGCGATTTCACAGCGCATCCCGCGCTTCGTGGCGATTTTCAGGAGTGATGCATGGCCGATATGCGGCCCGGTTCACCAAGGGGTGACGGGGAGGCTGCACAGGAGCGCGAGGCCCTCGACAGACTCTCCAAACGCATCGATACGGCGCGTGAGGGGGTGGCGGCGAGAAAGCCCAAGGCTCCCGGCAAGTATCAGGGACTATCGGTCGCGTGGCGTATGGTGCTGGAACTGGTAATCGGGTGTGCATTCGGCGCAGCGATAGGCTACGCAATCGACGAGGCGACGGGCTTGCGCCCGCTGTTTCTAGTTATTTTTGGCGCTCTGGGTTTTGGCGCTGGTGTGAAGACGATGATGGCCTCCGCGCGGCAAATGCAGCGACAGGCGGACGAGGGAGACGGACTTGGCGGCTAAGAGCACCGACGGCGAACTGAATATCGACCCGATGCACCAGTTCGTGATTCAGGACTGGATCCCGATCGATCTGGGTTTTGTCGATCTCTCCTTCACGAATTCGGCCTTCTTCGCGTTTCTTGCGGTTGGTCTGGTTTCGCTGTTCTTCATCATGTCGATGAGCAACCATTCGTTGGTTCCGACGCGGATGCAGTCGATGGCTGAATCCTGCTACGAATTCGTACGCAACATGGTGCACGACTCTTGTGGTGATGCGGGGCTGAAGTATTTTCCCTACATCTTCACGCTGTTCCTGTTCATCCTCGGCTGCAATCTGCTCGGCATGGTGCCCTATACCTTCACCGTGACCAGCCACTTCGCTGTGACCGTATTTCTCGCGCTGTCGGTCTTCATCACCGTCACGGCAATCGGGTTCATGCGCCACGGCATTGGCTTCCTCAAGTTGTTCTGGCCAATGGATGCGCCCGCCGCGATGCGGCCTGTCCTCGCGATCATCGAGGTCATTTCCTATTTCGTCCGCCCCGTCAGCCATTCGATCCGCCTTGGTGCGAATATGATGGCCGGCCACGCGGTTCTGAAAGTGTTCGGCGGGTTCGTCGGGGCATTGGGCGTGTTTGGGATTATCCCAATCGCCGCCATTGTGGGGGTTACAGCCCTCGAATTTCTTGTCGCAGTCATTCAGGCGTATGTCTTCGCCATTCTGACCTGCGTCTACCTGCACGACGCGCTGCACATGCACTAACGCTGCGCAGCGTCCACCATCTTTTCTACAGCCATTCCAATCAAAGGAGCACCATCATGGAAGGCGATATCGGCAACATGGGTCAGTATATCGGCGCTGGACTCGCCTGCATCGGCATGGGCGGCGCGGGCATCGGCGTGGGCCATGTCGCGGGGAACTTCCTCAGCGGCGCCCTGCGCAACCCCGCAGCGGCTAAGGAACAGACCGCAACGCTCTTCATCGGCATCGCATTTGCCGAAGCACTGGGCATTTTCTCGTTCCTCGTCGCGCTGCTTCTCCTCTTCGCTGTCTAGTCGACACCGTTGAACTGAACCGAAGGCCGGGCATTTCTGTCCGGCCTTTCTACCCCGATTTGGAGGCCACCGGATGGCAACGACCGATCATTCCGAAGCGGGCGCAGAACACGCCAGCGGGATGCCGCAACTAGAATTCGATACTTGGGCGTCACAGATTTTCTGGGCGGCCCTTGCCCTGTTCTTCCTGTATCAGATGCTCGCCAAGCGCATCATGCCGCGCATTGCGACGGCACTGGAAGACCGGCACCATGCCATTGCGGATGACCTCGATAGCGCAGCGGCGCTGAAGCAAAAAGCCGAGGAAGCGCAAGGCTCTTACCAGCAAGCGCTCGCCGATGCGAAAGCCCGCGCGAACGAGATCGCCGATAAGACCAAGGCCGACATCGCCGAACAGGTCGATGCCGCCAATGCCAAGGCAGAGGCCGAGATCGCGGCACGTACTGCCGAGGGTGAGCAGCGCATTACCGAGATTCGCACCGCTTCCGCCGCCAGCGCGAAACAGGTCGCCGAAGAAACCGCCCTTGCGATTGTCGAGAAACTCGCGCCCGGCAGTGCGGATATGGGCACCATCTCAGCCGCCGTCGAACGCGCACTTGCATCAAGGGGAATGGCACGATGACCGATGCACTCGCCGTCCTAATCGGCTTCGTCCTCTTCCTCGCTCTCGTGGTCTACTTCAAGGTGCCATCGATGATCGCGGGGATGCTCGATGCCCGTGCAGATCGCATCCGCGCCCAACTCGAAGAGGCCCGGCAGGCGAAAGAGGAAGCACAAACATTGCTTGCTTCTTTTGAGCGTAAGCAAGCCGACGTGCAGCGCGATGCCGATGAAATCGTCGCGCGCGCCAAGGCCGAAGCGACCGCCGCGTCCGAGCAGGCACAGAAAGACATCGCCGACTCGATCACGCGCAAGCTGAAAGCTGCCGAGGATCGCATCGCCCAAGCCGAGGCATCCGCCACCCGCGAAGTCCGCAATGCCGCCGCAGCAGCAGCCGCAGCCGCAGCCAAGGAGGCAATCGGCGGTGGACTATCAACCGATAGCGCAGAAGCGATGCTGAATGACGGTATCTCGACGATTGGTGCCCGCCTTAACTGACGGCTTCACCGATTATCACTGAAATCTGAGACGCCGCTTCACGATCTGAGGCGGCGTCTTCGTATCCAGCACATCCGTCCCCGGAGGCCGACATGACCGATACCCCCACCCCCCTGATGCAGGGCAAGCGCGGCCTCGTCATGGGCGTTGCTAACGATCATTCCATCGCTTGGGGCATCGCACGGACGCTTGCCTCACAAGGCGCGCATATGGCCTTTACCTATCAGGGCGACTCATTCGGCAAGCGTGTAAAACCCTTGGCCGAAAGCGTCGGTTCCTCCCTCGTGCTGCCCGCTGACGTACAAGATGCGGGCAGCCTCGATGCCGTATTTTCGACTCTCGACAGTGAATGGGGCGGCCTCGACTTTCTCGTTCATGCCATCGCCTATTCGGATAAAAACGAGCTGAAAGGTCGATACGTCGATACGACTCGCGGCAACTTTCTGAACACGATGGATATTTCCTGCTTTTCGCTCACAGACCTCGCCCAACGCGCCCGACCACTGATGAAGGATGGCGGCTCCATCATCACGCTCACCTATCTGGGAGCCGAGCGAGTTTTGCCGAATTACAATGTCATGGGCGTTGCCAAGGCGGCACTCGAAGCAAGCGTTCGGTATCTGGCCGCCGATCTAGGACCAGACGGCATACGGGTGAACGCCGTCTCTCCGGGACCAATGCGAACATTGGCTGGGTCCGCCGTGGGTTCGGCACGCAAAGTCTATAACTTCAATGCCCGCAATGCACCGCTACGCCGCACGGCAGCGCTCGATGAGGTGGGCGGGGCCGCACTCTACCTGCTTTCGGACATGGGCGGCGGCACCACGGGCGAAGTCATCTATGTCGATGGTGGCTACCATGCGATGGGGATGGTCGCGGAGGAAAACTTGGACTGAAGCCCGGGCAATTGTGACGCGAATCGGCACAGTTGAAAATCACCCTTTTTTCTGCTACCGGTGTAAAGGTTAAAATCGTACTTTCTTGTTTTTTGGAGACGACCGATGGCTACTGGTACCGTGAAGTGGTTCAACCCGACGAAGGGTTTCGGGTTCATAGAACCCAGTGATGGCGGCAAGGACGTATTCGTCCATATCTCTGCGGTTCAGAATGCCGGACTGACTGGCTTGGCCGATGGTCAGAAGATCGATTACGAGATCGAAACCGACCGTCAGGGTCGCAGTTCCGCCGGATCACTCAGCCCGGTCGATTGATGAAAACCGACCTTTTAAAAGGTCGGTTTGTCAGATTGATACCGTTACTGCGCCTTTTTGCGACGGCGCAGTAACGCTCCTGCGCCAATGGCGAGGAAAGCGATGGAAAGTGGCTCAGGGATCGTGCCGCGCGATACAGCCGTGAAGACATTATCTTGCATCCATCGGATCCCGGTGTTGTCGAGAATGATGTCAGACAGGCTGCGATCATTGATCCAAGCCAGCATCTCGCCTTCGAAGATCGATTCATACCAGTAGCGATCACCGTCCCGCAAACGTGTAAATTGATCACCGATGATAGCAGCATTGAGCGCCCCAACGATTGCACCGTCGATGGGTGTTTCCAACAACGCGCCAATGAACGGGTCCATGCCATCCGGCGTAGGGCCGTAAAGTGCGGCAAGCTCCGCCGCCAAAACAGGGTCATCGGTCAGCCCATCCCAACTATCGACCGTTTCGAGACCATAGGCACCGCGCAAGAGATTGTAATCTGCGACCCCCGTATCACGGCCACGCGCAACATTGCGCGCCAGCAGATCACCCGGCTCCCCATCACCCGCATCGAGGAAATTGCGCAATTCGTTCGACAATGCTGCGTCCACAGCCATCGCGTCCTGCGCCGCCAGCCCTCGCAACAGCGGATCTGCACCGCCAGCTTCGAGGAATGTTTCTGGCGAGAAAAATCCGTCACGCAATTGCAGATGCCCCTGCGCGATGACATTGCCATCTTCGGCCAAGCGTTCCAATTCGTCCGGAATCATCGAGTGGCAGAAGCGGAAGGCACAAGTCGAAAATTCGTTCGACATTCCGGCATTAACGCTCGAATCATAGCCGTCGTAAGCATCTAGGCCGCCCTCGCCCAACAGGCGGGGAAGCCATTCATTATAGGTAATGGCTTGGATCTGCGCCCCGACTAAGGCACGCGACTCCTGATAAACGCGCTCCCCTGACCATTCCGGGTTCGCATCCACAAGACTGTCAGCGATGCGGTTATGCTCGCGCGCGAAAACGGTGTGCATCGAGATCAATTGCTGCTGTTCATTCACACGAACATCGCCCGCGAGAAAATTGCCATCTGCATCACGTGGCAGGTTCCCGTCTTCGCCAAGGCGTAACCGCCCCGTTCCGTCATTGGCGCGCAGGTTGGTCGCAGTGGCCTCATCCGATCCGTAAACCATCGAGGCATCCATATAGGCGCTGATCTCGTTGATCGGTGCGCCACCGCTTCGGGTGACCCGATCCACATTGCCGAGGTCACCACCCAATGCAAGGTCGCCGGTGCCGCCCGTTTCTTCAGTCAGGGTAATATCGTGATCGACGAACTGACCCCATGCCCAGAACATGCTGCTAAGGCCCGCATCCCCGGTATCGTTAGAGGCGGTGCTCATGCTGTTAGACACGTCGCGCGCCATCGGAGCACCGGAACGCGCAAGATCAGTCGATCCTGTGGATGCTCCATCCGCAGAGAGCAACGTACTGCCTGCACTGCCCCAATTCAGGTTAGACAAATTGTTCCCCATTCCCGAATAGGAACGGTAACTGTTGCCGTCGACAAAGATATCCCCTTGCGCCGCAATCGTGCCGGTCGCACAGGAGACGACCGCGCCCGATTGATCCATGCAAAGACTGGTAGCGCCGGTTTGTGAAGCGGCGGTCGCGCCTGTGATCATGCAGAAAAAAGCCAGAGAGCGTCGCATTCTATCCTCCATATCCAACGGATTCAGAAAAGGTAGCACGCAAAACTCACGCCAAGATGAAGATGCAAGGCTTATGACGCCTTAAGCGATTCGCGCAGAGCACGGATACGACGCAGGGCCGCAGCATTATCAGCTTCTTGGTCACCCGCATCAGCTGTGTCACCGGTAACGAGCGTTTCGCCCCAAGGGTCGTCCTCCGGTTTCACCTGATCGTCCCAGGCTTCCCATCCATCCGATATATCGCTGAGTGTCCGGTCGGCTGCATCGCGCGATGGCGTTGCCACCGCAACCGCCGCCGCACCTGCAGTCGCAAGCCCAGTCTTGGCGGCAACGACTTTATCAGCCTTCCAATCCGCCTTGATCGATTCACGCAGTTTATCGAGGTTCGGTTTGCGCCAATTTTCCGCATCGGTTGTTATTGGTGGCACAGGCACTTTTGGAGTCTCAGCGGCTTCGTCACGGAAGATGGTGTCGAAATCTTCGGGCATCGTCTCCTCGAAGCCCTGATCGGCAGCCGGTTGAGTTGCGCTCAGAGGGTTGCGATCACCCAACTTGCGCCGCCCAAGCCCATGTCCATCGCGCTGATAAACGTCGCTATCGGGCGAGACTCGCGCAGCGCCGCGCCGACGACTGCGGAACATGGTCCAGCCAACGAGACACGCGATACCCGCAAGCAACAACCCCAAGAGACCGAGCAAACCGGTGGTCGGCAATCCAAGGCTGGCCGCGACATCGCTTAGTCCCGCACGCATACGGGTCCAAAAACCATCGGCACGTTCCTGAGCCGCCGTCACGCCCGAAGACGCGCCATCACGAGCGCGCGATAAAAGGCTGTCGCCGCCTTCATTATCTGCGCCAGCAGAGTCGCGCGCAGATTTCTCGGTCATCGTGGGGCTAGGAACAGCGACTTCGCTGTTCTTTTCGATCCGCGCACGTTCTTCGCCAAGCGGGTCGATGAAATCGAGTTGACCTTGTGCGTAGGCAGAAACGCCAAGCGCGGTGCAAAGCAACATACCAATTGCGGCACGCTTGCCGCTACGCCTCGCGGTAAGCACCGACAGAGTTGTAGCCTGTTTGCTGATGAACCGAAAAACCATTACTCGACCCCCGTTATGCCCCACTTCGGGACAATCAAACTGTATCGGGGATCGACATTCAAGTTATGAGCCAAGATGACAGGCGAAATCTCATCAACCGCTTCTTTGATCAGGAAAAGGCGTCCGCTTCGGATGCTTTGCGCTCTGCCATATAAGCCTGCAATGCCGCGTCCTTGGCCTCGTCGAGCGGCGGAGCGACGTATTCATCGAGCATCTTCTTCCAAATTGCATTGGCACGCTGCGCAGAATCACGCTTACCTTCGATCTCCCACTGTTCGAACGAGCCGTTATCGGTCGTGGTGGACTGGTAGAACGCCGTCTGGAAATTCGCCTGCGTATGCGCACAGCCGAGGAAGTGACCACCGGGGCCGACTTCGCGGATGGCGTCCATGCCCTGCGCGTTTTCGCTGAGGTCGATCCCCTTGGCGAAGGTGTGCATCATGCCAAGCTGGTCGCAATCGAGGATGAATTTCTCGTAGGATGCAACCAGCCCCCCCTCCAGCCAGCCAGCGGAATGGAGCATGAAATTCACGCCGCCCATCACCGCCGGAATGATCGTGGCGTTCGTCTCGTAGGCCGCCTGCGCATCGACCGATTTGGAACCGCAAAGCGCCCCACCCGACCGGAACGGCATATTGTAGCGCCGCGCAAGCTGTGCCGCGCCATAGAGAACGAGGGCTGGCTCCGGGGTGCCAAAGGTCGGCGCGCCGGTCTGCATCGAGATATTCGCCGCGAAGGTGCCGAAGATGACCGGGGCACCGGGGCGCACGAGTTGCGCGAAGGCCGATCCGGCCAGCACTTCGCACAGCACCTGCGTCAAGGTCGCGGCCACGGTCGTCGGTGACATCGCCCCGGCGAGAATGAAGGGCGAGACGATACACGCCTGATTGTTCTGGGCATAGACGTCGAGCGCGCCGAGCATCGTACCGTCGAGGGTCATCGGCGAGTTGCAGTTGATGAGCGATGTCATCACCGTGTTGTTTTCGACGAATTCGTCGCCAAACACGATCTTCGCCATGTTGATCGAATCCTGCGCCCGCTCCGGCGCGGTCACCGACCCCATGAATGGCTTGTCGCTGTATTTCAGATGCGCATAGATCATATCGAGATGACGCTTGTTCACTGCGATGTCGCAAGGCTCGCAGATCGTGCCGCCCGAATGGTGCAGATAGGGCGACATGTAGGTCAGTTTCACGAAGTTGTTGAAGTCCTCGATCGTGGCGTAACGACGGCCTTTATCGAGATCGGAGACGAAGGGCGGGCCATAGACCGGGGCGAAGACAGTAGTGTTACCGCCCATGACGACGTTGCGTTCAGGATTGCGGGCGTGCTGCGTGAAGGTCGCTGGACAGGTTTTCAGCAACTCGCGGAGCATCCCCTTCGGAAAGCGCACGCGCTCGTTCTCGCGGTCGACCATCGCACCGGCCTCTTCCCATAGGTCGAGGGCGCGGGGGTAGTCCTTAAAACCGATCCCGATCTCTTCGAGGATCTGTTCGGCATTGCGCTCAATCAGGTCAAGCCCCGCCTCGTCCAGCACCTCGTAGGGCGGCAGCGTCCGCTCAATGGCAGGCATCTGGAACTGCTTGGGATTCTGGCGCGCGTTACGGCGAGCGGCAGCACCGCCCGATGCACCTCCACGGTTGCGGCGCGTCCTGCCCTGTTCCTCGACGGGTGCGTCCATGATCGTCTCTCCAGTGGAATGTTTTGCCTGAGTTTAGAGACGTATACGGGCGGTGGATTGGCCGATTTCGCCATTCGATGCGTCATCCGCGACGCCATTGTCGACGGCAAGGGCTGGACAGCGCCGTGCATCGGCTTTACGCGACGGGTTCACCGATCCGGGAGATTTTCATGGCTGACCCCCACGCCGAACGCATCCTCATCATCGATTTTGGCAGTCAAGTGACGCAGCTCATCGCGCGACGCATCCGCGAGGCGGGGGTTTTCTGTGAAATAAAGCCCTACGACAAACTTGGTGATGGCCTAACTGCACCCGGATTGAAGGCGATCATCACATCCGGCGGCCCCGGTTCGGTCTTCGAGGAGGGTGCGGCCCTCCCCCCTGCCGAAATCTATGAGATGGGCGTACCAATCTTGGGCATCTGCTACGGTCAGCAGGCAATGGCCCAGCAATTGGGCGGTAAAGTCGTCGGTGGGCGCAGCGACCATAGCGAGGATGGCGGCGGCGAGTTCGGGCGGGTCAATATGACCGTCAGCGAAGCGGCAATGCTGTTCACCGGCATGGCCGCCCCCGGCGAGACAGAAGAAGTGTGGATGTCGCATGGGGACCATGTATCCGAAATGCCGGACGGGTTTCGCAGCATCGCCAATTCCGACAACGCGCCCTTCGCCGCCTTTGTGAACGAGGAGCGCGGGTTCTACGGCGTGCAGTTCCACCCCGAAGTCATGCACACCCCGAATGGCGCGCAATTACTGACCAATTTCGCCCGCCGTATCGCCGGATGCTCTGGCTCGTGGACGATGGCCGCGTATCGCGACGAAAAGATCGCCGCCATTCGCGAGCAGGTCGGTCCTGAAGGGCGCGTGATTTGCGGATTGTCGGGTGGGGTGGATAGTTCGGTCGCCGCCGTTCTGATTCACGAAGCCATCGGCGAGCGGCTCACTTGCGTTTTCGTGGATACCGGCATGATGCGGTCGGGCGAGGCGGACGAGGTGGTGACGCTGTTCCGCGATCATTACAACATCCCGCTCGTCGCACGCGATGCGTCGGACCTGTTCATCAATGCGCTGGCGGGGATCAGCGACCCGGAAACCAAGCGCAAGACCATCGGCAAGCTTTTCATCGACGTGTTCGATGAAGAAGCGACCAATGCAGGAGGCGCGGATTTCTTGGCCCAAGGCACGCTCTACCCCGACGTGATCGAAAGCGTCAGCCCCAGAGGCGGGCCTAGCCAAACAATCAAATCGCACCACAATGTCGGTGGTTTGCCCGAACGCATGAAAATGACGCTGGTCGAGCCTCTGCGGGAATTGTTCAAGGATGAAGTGCGGGCGCTGGGCCGTGAGCTTGGGCTGCCGGAAAGCTTCGTGGGTCGCCACCCCTTCCCCGGCCCCGGCCTTGCCATTCGTCTGCCCGGTGATATCACGCGAGAGAAACTGGATATCCTGCGCGCGGCGGATCGCATCTATCTCGACGAAATCCGCAAGGCGGGGCTGTACGATACGATCTGGCAGGCTTTTGCCGTGCTCCTGCCGGTCAAAACGGTTGGTGTTATGGGCGATGCGCGGACTTACGAGCATGTCTGCGCCCTGCGCGCCGTCACCTCGACCGACGGCATGACAGCAGATTACTACCCCTTCCCGCATGACTTCCTCGGCAAGACCGCGAATCGGATCGTCAACGAGGTGAAGGGCATCAATCGCGTCGTCTATGACATCACATCGAAGCCTCCCGGCACCATCGAGTGGGAATAGAGGCGATGGCGGATAATGGGGAATACAGACCACTCTACGAACGCGATTTTGCCGAATGGTGTGCGCAACAATGCGCACTGCTGCAGACGCCCGGCCTCGGCACTCCAGATTGGGACAACATCCGCGAGGAGATCGAAGGGCTGGCCGCGCGGGACCGAAAGGAACTGCGGGACAGCCTCGTCACCCTCATCGAACATCTGCTGATGATGGATCAGGCGCAATCGTCGGACCCGGTGGGCGACTGGCAGGAAACGATCTGGAATCGACAATTGAAGATCGAAGTGTTGCTCGACCAAAGCCCTAGCTTGCGAGAGCACGTGAGCGGCATGATCGACAAGGGCTACCGTCTGGCGCGGGGGAACGCGCTGTCATGGTTCGAGGCGTCGGCGCCGCAGCGACACGCAGAAATCGTTGCGAAGATGTCGGAAACCTGCCCTTATGCATTGAACGAAATCCTCGGCAGCGATTGACTTGCGGGACGGAAAGTCCCGACGATAGACGGCAGGGAATAAACGAATAGGAGAGACGATCATGGTCGGATGGATGGCGTGGACATGGCCGACAGCGGCCTTCTTCATCTTCGTATTTGCGTCGATATCCTTCATGGCTTTCCTCGAATACCGCTCGCCGGGGGGAAACCCGCGTGACGGCGTGCTGGGGTTGCACACGACGCGGGGGGACAGGCTGTTCATCACCTTGCTCGGCTCGGCCTTCATCATGCTTGCATGGCTGGGATTGATGAGCACGCCGCTCTGGGGCGGGCTGGCGATTTCGTTGCTGTGGGGCGCGTTCATCTTTTGGAAGGCGTAATGCCAGACGCCATGATCTCGATTACCGGGCTGCGCAAATCCTTCGGGGCGCTGACCGTGCTCGACGGTATCGACCTCGACATCGCCGCCAATCGCAAATCCGTACTGATTGGGGCGGCGGGGACTGGCAAAAGCGTGCTGATGAAATGTCTATCCGGCATCCACCAGCCCGATAGCGGCACCATCAGAATCGCGGGACAATCGGTCGGCACGGCGGGCAGTCGCGACCATACGCGCCTGATGCAATCGGTCGGTGTGTTGTTCCAGCAAGGCGGGCTGTTCGATGGCCTACCCGTCTGGCGCAATATCGCGTTCCGACTGCTTCAGAATCGCGGCATATCGGCAGCGGATGCGCGGGCCACGGCGATAGAAAAGCTGGCGATGGTCAATCTGCCCGAAGAAACCGCCGATCTGTTCCCCGCCGAATTATCGGGCGGGATGCAAAAGCGGGTCGGCATTGCGCGGGCGATGGCGGGGGATCCCTCGCTGCTGCTGCTGGATGAGCCAACGGCGGGGCTGGACCCGATCACGACGACCATCATCAACAGCCTGATCGACGAATGCATCCGCGAAACCGGCGCGACCGTCCTGTCGATCACCAGCGATATGGCCTCGGCCTGCGGGGCCTATGATGACCTCTATATGCTGCATGATGGCAAGATCGTCTGGGGTGGCCAGACCGCCGATCTGGCCACGGCGGACAATGCCTATGTCCGACAGATGACCGAAGGTCGCTCGGATGGGCCGATCCAGTTCATCACGGAAGAGGCGTAGCCGCCTCAACCGATAGGGTCGATATCGCCCAACGCGCGTTCGGCATCGAAGCGCGCGATGAAATCGTCCAGCGTTCTGGCGGCGATGGCGTCGCGCAATCCCTGCATCAAACGCTGATAATAGCGCAGATTATGCCACGTCAGCAGCATCGAGGCGATGATCTCCTGCGAACGATGAACGTGGTGCAGGTAGGCGCGGCTGTAATCGGTGCAGCAGGGGCAATCGCAGGTTTCGTCCAGCGGGCGCGTATCTTCGGCGTGGCGGGCATTACGGATATTGACCGGCCCGCGCGGAGTGAAGCCCTGCCCCGTCCGCCCTGAACGGGTCGGCATCACGCAGTCGAACATGTCGATCCCCCGCGCGACCGCCCCGACGATATCCTCCGGCTTACCCACACCCATCAGATAGCGGGGGCGGTCGGTCGGCAAGTGGTCGACACAGTGATCGAGGGTCGAGAACATGACCTCCTGCCCCTCCCCCACCGCCAAGCCACCGACCGCGTAGCCATCGAAGCCGATCTTTTTCAGCGCCGCCGCGCTTTCTTCGCGCAGGTCGGCATGGACACCCCCTTGCTGGATGCCGAATAGCGCATGGCCGGGGCGCTCGCCAAAGGCCGCACGCGACCGCTCGGCCCAACGCATCGACAGGCGCATCGACGTTTCCGCCTCGTCGCGCGTGCAGGGATAGGGCGTGCATTCGTCGAAACACATGACGATATCCGAGCCAAGCTGGCGCTGAATCTCCATAGAGGTTTCGGGACTAAGCAAATGCCGCGAGCCGTCGATATGGGACGCGAAGGTCACGCCTTCCTCGGTCAGCTTGCGCAGCTTTGACAGGGACATCACCTGAAACCCGCCCGAATCCGTGAGGATGGGCCGATCCCAGTTCATAAAGCCATGCAGCCCGCCCAACCGCTCCATCCGCGCGGCACCCGGACGCAGCATCAGATGATAGGTATTGCCAAGCAGGATATCGGCACCCGTTTCCCGCACCGATCCGGGCAGCATCGCCTTGACGGTCGCGGCGGTGCCCACGGGCATAAAGGCAGGCGTGCGGATATCCCCACGCGGGGTGGACAACACGCCCGTACGGGCCTTGCCGTCGGTGGCGTTGAGGGTGAAGCGGATATCGGTCATGGCGACGGACTATTGTATCAAGCGTTCGCCCGCAACCAATCCAGCACATCCTGCGCAGAACGATCCGGTGGAAAGACCGGATAAAAGACCTTCTTCACGAAGCTGTCCTCGATCACCAGCGCAATGCGTTTGAACAGCGTTTCTTCGCCCACCACAAAGCGAGGCAGGCCGACGGCATCGGCGAACATCAGGCCATGATCACTCAGCAGGGGATAGGGCAAGTGCAGACGCTGCGCCGCTTCGAGCTGGTATTCGGTGGGCTGGGTCGACAGGCCGAACACGCGCCCTGCCCCCGCCTCCAGCAATTCCGCGTGCAAGTCGCGGAAGGAGCAAGCCTGCGGCGTGCAGCCCCGCGCACCGGGGATATCATCCCAACCATCCGGCAGGTCCGTATCCGGGCGTCCGGTCATCGGGTAAATAAAGACGACGCTACGCCCCGGTGCAGACAGATCGATGAATGTCTCGTCCGTCGCGGGCAGTGCCATCGACGGCACCGCGAAACCTTCGATCCGCTGCGCTGCGCCATCATTTTCGGGGGCGGGCAGCGTGCTCCAATCTACATCCGTCAAGCCGGGTTGGTTCGTCATGCTCGCTTCTCCTGCGTAGCGCCCTGTCGAAAAGGGGGCGCTCCGTCTTCCGATTGTGGGTCCACGGTACTATATGGAGCGCCAATGCAATCTTCGACTGGGAATCAAAAAAATGAGCACCTTCAAGAACCGCGAAAAAGCCTTTGAGACGAAATATGCCCATGATGCGGAGATGGTCTTCAAGGCCGAAGCGCGCCGCAACCGGATGCTCGCGGCCTTCGTCGGCGAGAAGATGGGCATGAGCGACGAGGATGCGCAAGCCTATGGCAGCAAACTAATCGCCGCCGACCTTAAGGAAGCAGGCGACGATGACGTCATCGACCGGATCATGGCCGATGCCAAGGAGCAGAACGTCACGCTTGACCGCGAAGAGATCAAGGCCAAGTCAGCGGAACTGCTGGCCGAGGCCAAGGGACAGATCGTCGACGAAGCCTGACCCTTGCGCCGCAAGGGTGACCTTCCCTCGAAGACCTGCGAAACCTGTGGTCGGCCTTTCGCATGGAGGAAGAAATGGGAAAAGGTCTGGGACGAGGTGAAATACTGCTCCGAGCGGTGTCGCCGGGAACGCAAGAAGAAGCCAGACGATGAGCGGGGCAAAACTGCGTAACCTCGTCATCGTCTGCGGCGACCAGCTTGACCATGACAGCGTCGCGTTCGAGGGTTTCGACCCTGAACGCGACGCGATCCTGATGACCGAGGCGGCACACGAAGCCACCTATGTCTGGCAATCAAAGCGCCGCATCGCGTTCTTCTTCGCCGCCATGCGCCAGTTCGCCACCGCGCAGAAGCGGTTGGGGCGAAATGTCCTCTACAATCACATCGACGATGAGAACCCGCCCACATCGCTGGCGAACGGGCTAAAGGCCGCCGTCGCGCAGCATGACCCCGAACGCCTGATGATCGTACAGCCCGGTGACTGGCGGGTGCTAGGCGATTTGCAGGCGGCGGCGGGGGAAACCGGTCTGCCCCTGACCGTGCTGCAAGACGGACATTTCTACACGAGCATCGCCGAATTCGAAGATTTCTCCGAAGGCCGCAAACGCTTCATTCTCGAAGATTTCTACCGGATGATGCGCAAGAAGACAGGCTTGCTGATGGCCGATGGCAAGCCAGTCGGCGGCGAGTGGAATTACGACAAGTCAAACCGCAAGGCTTTTGGGAAAAAGGGGCCGGGCCTCATCAGCCCCCGCGCCCAATACCAGCCGGACCCAATCACGGTCGAGGTTCTGCGTCTCGTCGAAAAACGGTTTCCGGACGCGCCCGGTACGCTGGATGAATTTGGCGAACCGGTCACACGCGAAGATGCGCTGCACGCCCTCACGGATTTCATCGATAACCGTTTGCGCGATTTCGGCACGCATCAGGATGCGATGTGGACGGGCGAATCGACGCTGAACCATTCGCGCATCTCCGCCGTCATAAACCTGAAGCTCATTTCACCGCGCGAAGCGGTCGACGCGGCGGTCGCGGCCTATGAGGCGGGGGTCGCGCCGCTGAACGCGGTTGAGGGGTTCGTGCGGCAAATCCTCGGATGGCGGGAATATATCCGGGGTATCTATTGGACCCGTATGCCGGAATACGCCGATATGAATGTGCTGGATGCGCAGCAGGACGTGCCGGATTTCTTCTGGACCGGCGAGACGGACATGGCGTGCCTGAGCGACATGATCACTCGCTTACTACGCACCGGCTATGCCCACCATATCGAGCGACTGATGGGCATGGGTTTGTTCATGCTGATGTACGGCGCGAAACCCTACGCCACCCATGACTGGCATATGGGCCTGTATCTCGATGCTATCGACTGGGTGTCGCTGCCCAATATGGCGGGGATGAGCCAGCACGCCGATGGCGGCATCGTCGGCACGAAACCGTATTGTGCGACAGGTGCTTACATCGATCGAATGAGTAATTATTGCGGGTCGTGCCGTTTCGATCCGAAACAATCTACGGGAGACGATGCCTGCCCGTTCACCACCCTCTATTGGGACTTCCTCGCGCGTCATGAGGAGCGTTTCAATGCCAATCAACGTATGTTTTTGCAGGTCAGAAATTTGCGGCGAAAAGACGCGGACGAGGTACGAGCGATCCGCCAAAAGGCAGAATCCCTGAGAAAACCGTGATTTGCACTCCCGAAGTTTTGATTCGGATCAAAATGTCAAGTCCGAGATTGATGACAAATGCCTGATAACATGGGCAAAACCGTAAATCTCGCGTGACTTATTCCTGTCATTCGGGTAATTGGCGTGTGTCTTGAACGGACATAAAATGATCGCGAAACGCGACGCTTTAGGGAGAATAACAGGGATGAACGGTATGGACATCGACCTGGAGGAATACGTTCCTCACGCCAAAGAAGACTTCATGGGTACCCGTCAGAAGGAGTTTTTCCGCAAACGCCTCATGGACTGGAAATCGGACATCCTGCGCGAGTCGCACGAGACTGTCTGCACGCTCCAGAACGATACACGCAGCGTTCCAGATATTGCCGATCGCGCATCGGAAGAGACGGATCGCTCCATTGAACTGCGCACCCGCGACCGTCAGCGGAAGCTGATCCTCAAGATCGAATCCGCGTTGCGTCGGATCGACGAGGGCGAATACGGGTATTGCGAGCACACTGGTGAGCCAATCAATCTCAAACGCCTGATGGCTCGCCCGACTGCCACTTTGTCGCTGGAAGCGCAGGAATGGCATGAGCGCAAGGAAAAGGTCTATCGCGAAGATTGATCCTGTGTGACAAGCGGGGCGGGTAACCAGATCCTGCCCCGCTTGTCACGGGAACACGCGCATGACCAACACCACGCCTGCGGAGTTTCACCGCGACGTGACCATCGACCGCTTCGGCGTGATCGATATCGGGTCCAATTCCGTCCGCTTTGTCGTGTTCGACAGTGCGATGCGAAGCCCCGCCTATTTCTTCAACGAAAAAGTCTATTGCTGCCTTGGCAGTGATATCGAAAAGACTGGTGCATTGCCCCCAGAGGGAAAAAAACGCGCCATGAGCACGCTGCGCCGCTTTGCGCTGCTGACCGAAGCGCTGGGCGTGCGCGACGTCGTAACAGTGGCCACCGCCGCAATGCGCGATGCCAGCGATGGGGCCGAATTCGCCAAACAGATCGAGGCAGAAACCGGCCTGCGTGTGCGCGTGATCAGCGGGCGCGAAGAAGGCCGCTTTGCCGCTTTGGGTGTCCTGCTGGGCGACCGCCGGTCCGAGGGGCTGGTCGTGGATATCGGCGGGGCATCGATGGAATTAGCCCTGATACAAGCGGGCGTCGTGCGCCACTGCACCACCACCCCGCTCGGCCCCCTGCGCCTGATGAAGACGGGGAAAAGCGGGAAAGACCTGTCCGCCTATATCGCAGAATTGGTCGATAGCAACCTCCCCGACGGCACCCGCCCCGGCCTTGGCCTTACCCTTGTGGGGGGCGGTTGGCGGGCCTTTGCGACCCTCGTGATGAAGCGGGCGAACTATCCACTGCCGGTTCTGCACGGCTACGAATTCACGGTCGATCAGGCGATGGAAACATGCGACTGGCTGACCGGCGACGATGTTCCCGACCTCACCGAATTCGGCCTGTCGCGCACGCGCGCCGACAACGCGGCATGGACCGCCCATGCCCTTCGTGCCGTAATAACGCGGTTGGAGCCGTCGACGATTATCGTATCCTCCTGTGGCCTGCGCGAAGGCGTCTTGTACGAGAGCCTGACCCCCGCCATGCGCGGCGATGACCCGCTGACGCAATCCGCGCGCTTGATGGAGCGGTTGAGCGCGCGATTCCCCGGCTTCGGCAAGGAATTGGACGCATGGAGCCGCGAAGTCCTGCCAGAAGTACCAGAACGCATCCGTCTGGCCGCTTCGCTGCTGGCCGATGTCAACTGGCGCGTGCACCCCGATTACCGGGCCGGAGCGTGCTTTACCACCGCGACACAATCCAGCCTCGTGGGCCTGACGCATACCGAACGCATGATGCTCGCCGTCGCGCTGGCCTATCGCTACAAGGACGCGAAGAAAGCCGTGGAGCAGCAGGGCGGCACCGCCATCCTGACCGATGACGAACGCCGCATGGCGGAGGCAACAGGCCGGGTGATCCGCCTTGGGGCCATGCTCAGTGGCGCAACGCCAAAACTGCTGCACGAATGCCCACTGCGCCGGGACGAAACGCATCTCACGCTATCGATCCCCAAGAGCCTCGCCGCACTCGGCACCGAGACGGTCGAACGGCGGCTGGCCAGTGCCGCCGCGCAGCTAGGCGTCGAAGCGCGCCTTATCCGCAGCGGCAAATAGCGCCACGGCGGCTGCGTTCGAGACGTTGAGCGAGGCGAATTCGGCGGCGGATGAGATGCGCGCCAGCATATCGCAAGTCTCGCGCGTCCGCTCGCGCAGGCCCGGCCCTTCGGCTCCCAGCACGATGCCCAACGGGGCCGCACCCTGCCCATGAATCGCGCTGGCGATATCGGTTTGCGCCTCGCCATCCATGCCGATCAAGACATAGCCAAGCTTCTGCAACTGCTGCATCGTATCGGCGAGATTTCGGACCCGCAGATACGGCTGTCGCTCCAGCGCCCCGCTCGCCGCCTTCGCCAAGGCACCGCTTTCGGGCGCTGAATGGCGGGCGGGGGCGATGACGGCGGTTGCACCGAACACCTCTGCCGAGCGCAGGATCGCGCCGACGTTATGCGGGTCGCTAACCCGGTCGAGCAGCAGGACGACGCGCCGGTTTTCGGGCGGGCATAAATCGGCGACATCCCCCCAATCCAGCGCCTCCGTCTCCAGCGCAGCCCCCTGATGCACCGAGTTCGGATCGAGCGGGGCGGCGAATTTGCGCGGGTCGCAGATTTCCGGTTCGATCTTCGCCGCCGCTATCGCGTCTTCGAGCTGATTTGCCGCGTTCAGCGTCAGCACGAGCCGATGTTTGCGACGGCGTGGATTCATCAGCCCATCGCGAACGGCATGAATACCGAACATCCAGTAGCGCCCATTGTCGGGGCGCACATGTTTCGGAGCCTTGCGAGGGGGGCGTCTGTTCTGCATGGACCCGGTGGTAGGGCGCAGCGGCGCGAAGTGCAATATTCCTGTGGCGCATCCACACGCATAAAGCACGGAACCCACACCCACCGGCCCCGCGAGTTATGTTAAATAGCGAATATCAACCGCGAATTGCGTTTGACGTGAACCACAAAGCATCGGCATTCGCATACGTCTTGATGCGAGTGCCGATCCGGGTGAACCGCAAACCGCTTTAGGATGGCAGACACACCAAACCGCCCCCCGCCCGGCGGCGACGGCCCTCGAACCTCATCCCTAAAACCTATCCCCCGCTCACGGAGGCGCTTTCATCCCCGCCAGCGCCATGAGTGCCAACTCATGCACCTCCCTCAGCAGCAGATCGATGGGCCGCTTCCCGCGCTCCACATGCCCCGGTGGACGCCCCGGACGCATCACCCGCATCGGCCTTTTCATCCCGGCCTGCTTCCGCGCCAGCCGCTTTGCCTGTCCCGGAATATCATTCATCGCAGCAACCAAGGCTTCGACCCGGCGACGCAAAGCGGCAGCACTCACCGGATCATCCGGCAAAACCTCCACACGCCCCGGCGGCGAAACATCCAGATCATCGAACCCCCGCACATTCGGCCCGAACCCCGGCGCGGTCTTCCGTTTCGGCGGTCCAACCTCCTTACGAGGGTCCATCAAGACAAAGACCGGCGTGCGCCCGCTCGACCCCTTCGGAATACCCCCCGAAGGCGGCGACCGCTTCGCGCGAGGCTTCACCACGATATCCTTCGCCGCAATCTCAATAAGCCGCCGCAAAGTCGATTCCGCAGGGCGCAACAGCGCCAAGATCGCCAGATGCATATGCCGCAGCAAAACCTCGCTATCCCCCAAGCATCGCCAGAATCTGCGCCACAATGGGCAGCAAATCTTCACGGTTGATCTCGATGCAGCGGGTCCAACTCATGTGTGGTGCGTATCCTTGTTAAAGACAAAACATGAACAAACGACATGAAAATCCGCCAAATGTCAAGCGCGCGCTGCTACAGCCAATTGCGCAATTACCGACGCAGGGCGCGGTCGAGGGCGGCGACGGTCTTTGGGCCGACGATCCCATCCGCCTTCAAACCGTGGTCAGCCTGAAAGCGTTTTACCGCACGTTTCGTCAGTTTCCCCCACAGACCATCCGCCGTACCGCACGGATAACCGAGGTGGAGGAGGGCGCGTTGCAGGGCTTTTACGCCCGCTTTATCGCGCTTCTTGACGGGTTGAACACGCGGAACCTTATCCACTGCCAGCATCGCTTCACGGGCTAGCGCCGCACGGCGAACGCGGTCGGCATGGCCGTTCAAACCGCCATTGATGCCCTTGGTCACGGCCTTGAACCGCCCCGCCTTTGCCAAGTCGATGAGGCACACGCCCTTGCGTTTGCGGCTGCATAGATACCAATTCGCGATGCGCCATGCATGGGCGGGCGAGCGGGCGCGGGCAGGGCGCGCCTCGTAGTCGATGCCCAGCGCGGCGCTGGCGGCGGCAAAATTCGCGCGGCCCGTCAACTGGATGTATCCCGCCCCGCGAAACCGCCAGCCATCGCCCTTGCGCGTATTGCCCAGCCGCCCGCCATAGACCTCATTGGCCAGCTTTTCCGGCTTGCGAGCATAGGCGCGCGCCTGCCCCAGCGTGAAGTCGCGCGGCCAGACCTGCGCGATCCGCTTGGCCGAATAGCTCAGGTTTTCTTCGGTCCGGGTGAAATCCGCGCTCTCATGCGCAAGCTGGCCAAAGACGATGGCGGCGCAGTCGATATTGGCAAGGATCGTGTCGCCAAACTCCTGCCGCGCGATCTTCCGAAACGCCTTGATGGCGGCCTTCGGCACATTCGGAGCAGCGGCACGCAGGCCGATCAGGGCGGTATCGAGCGGGATCATGGGCGGAGCATAGAGGTGGCGGGGAAAAACGGCAATCGGGGGCGCTTTGCGCTTTGCGCGCCCGATGCTATGTTCACCGCATGAACGCTGTGGTCCGCATCGACGATTACGATTTCACGCCCGCCCTCCTGACGGGAGAGGACGTCCTCGCCATGACGCGGGCGGGGGTCTTGCCGGAAGGGCGGGGCTACGAACTGATCGAGGGGGTGCTGGTTGGCACGGCTGCGCAACTAGGACCGCATATCCGTATGGTCCATGCATTGATGAAGAAACTCGTGTTGGCGATGCCTGACGAATTGGCCGTTTCTCCTGCGCCGAGTCTCTATCTGTCCGAGCGAAATGTGCTTGAGCCGGATATCTGTATCTTTCCGGT